>JAISQV010000260.1 GCA_031273985.1 Spirochaetaceae bacterium
CTGAAGAACCCGCTCACCGGTTCGCGGGGGAGAGCCTCCTCGGGCCTGCGGCCCTGCGGGGGCTTCCGCGACCCCCGTGCGGGGGGCTCGGCCCCCCGCAACGCCCCCCGGCCCCATTCCGGAGTTTTGCGCAGCAAAACTCCCAAGCTGAAGCCGCAAAGCGGCTTCAGCAGCAACGCCCCGTGATTTCTCCCCGGAGTTTGCTTCACCGCCTCACGATACCGCCGCCTCCAGGGCCACCTCCATCATCTGGGTAAAACTCGTCTGGCGCTCCTCCGCTGTGGTAACTTCGTGGGAGATGAGACTGTCCGAGATGGTGAGTACGCACAGGGCCTCCCTGCCGAATTTGGCGGCCAGCGTGTAGAGTTCGGCGCATTCCATCTCCACCGCCAAACAGCCGAACCGGGCCCAAAGTTTCCATTCGTCCGGGTCTTCCGTGTAAAACATATCCGAGGAAATCACCGGCCCCACCACGGGACGGTAGTTCCGGGCCACGGCGGCGTCGTAGGCGGCCTTGAGCAGGCCGAAGGTTGCGGTGGGGGCGTAGTCCATGCCCCTAAGCCGGATACGGTTGGCAGCGGAGTTGGTGGAAGCCGACATGGCAATGACCAGGTCCCGGACCCGCACATCCTCCCTGATGCCTCCCGCGGTACCCACCCGTATGGCCCGCTTAACCCCGTATTCGCTGAAAAGTTCGTTCACATAAATCGAGATGGAAGGTATTCCCATGCCGGTACCCTGCACCGACACCCTCTTCCCCCGGTAGGTCCCGGTAAAGCCCAGCATATTCCGTATGGCCGTGTACTGAACGGCATCTTCCAGGTAGGTTTCGGCAATAAATTTTGCCCGCAGCGGGTCGCCGGGCAGCAGAATAGCCTCGGCGATCTCACCGGGCCCGGCGGCAATATGAATAGACATGACTCCTCCGTGTATGTAAGGTTTTTACAGTATAAGGCCGCTTCCGGCGCGAATCCACACCCCGTTCCCGCTTCGGCTTTCCTCGCCGCGGATATGGTGTATACTGGTAGCAGGAGGGCCTATGTCGTCGATATACGAAAGCTGCGAAGAAGCCCCGGAGCGCCGACGCTACACCTACGCCGACGCCCTTGCCTGGAGCGAGGAACTGCGGGCGGAGATCATCGACGGGGAGATTTACATGATGGCGCCGCCCCTGCGCGCCCACCAGGAGGTGCTGCGTAATATTCTGGTCAAGCTGGCCAATTTTCTGGAAGATAAACCCTGCAAGGTGTATCCCGCGCCCTTTGGGGTCAGGCTCTTCCCCGAACCGGACGACAGCGACGATACCCTGGTGGAGCCGGACATAACGGTGGTCTGCGACGAGTCCAAACTGGACGAGCGGGGCTGCAAGGGCGCGCCGGACCTGATCATCGAGGTACTCTCCCCCTCCAACCCCCGGCACGATCTGCTGCTGAAGTTCAACCTCTACCTGAGGGCGGGGGTCCGGGAGTACTGGGTCGTGGACCCGGAAACAAAGACCGTCATCGTGTACACGCTGAAGGACGGGCGCTACGGGGCGGTTTCCTACGAAGCGGAGTCCAGCCTTCCCGCGGGGGCCGCCTCCTCCGTGCCTGAGGGCCCCGTGGTGCCGGTTAGCGTACTGCCCCCCTGCGCCATCGATCTGCGGCAGATTTTCGCCGGGTAAGGCCGGTGGACGGGAAGCGCTGGCAGGCCTTCTGCCGGGCCCGGGACCGCTTCCGGGAATTCACGGAAAGCCTGGACCGGGAGTTGCCCGGCCTCCGCGCCCTGCAGCAAAGCCTGGCGGACAGCCGGGGCGGCCCGGCCTACACCGTGGAGACGCCGGTGCTCTACAATTTTCGCCTCGACGAGCTTGGCCCAAAGGACCGGATCAATCTGATTCTTGTGGCGGACAATCCGGGCCGCCGGGAGCAGGCGGCGGAAAACCGGCGCTACCTGGTGGGCCCCTCCGGCAAAATAGCGCGGCGCTTCTTCCATGAACACCCGGAGCTGGGCGTAGACTTTGATCACACCGTGATCATCCTGAACAAGACCCCCATTCACAGCCCCCGCACCCAGGAACTCCGGGAACTCTGCCTGCTGGGCGGCCCGGCCCTGGCCGCGGCCCTTGCCGCCTCCCAGCGGGTCATGGCGGAACTGCTCCTGGAGTTTCACCGCAGTCTCGCCGCGCCGGTCTGGATCACCGGCTACTCGGAGATGCGCCGCCGGGGAATCTTTGAAGCCTACACGGCGGCGCTGACGGAACTTTACGGCGGGGAAGCGCTGCGGGAGGGGGTTTTTCTCTACCGGCATTTTTCCATGAACCAGTTTACGATAGACCTGAAGCAGCAGCGGGAAGCGGGGGAGGGGAGCGCCGCCGCCCTGGAACGCATGGGCCGGGCCTACCGGCAGCGTATACTGCGCTGGTAACGCCGCCGCATTACTGCCGGAAATCCGCCGGTTATGTGTCGTTGTTCCGTACCCATTATTTGAATGTGGGGGGCATTATGCCCTATCTTTGGCTTTGCAATTTTCGGCGATGGTTTCTTGTATGGTTTCCCGAACAATCTGCTTCATATCGGTAACAATCGCCTGATGTAAACGTTCAAAAGATTCATCAAGGGTACCTGAAACACTAAAAAGTTGGTGGGGTTCAACCATAAGGGCTTTGGCGAGGCGTTCCAGCATTTCGGGCTTGGGATATTTGTTACACGTTTCGATCATGGCGATATAGTGGGTGGACACATTGGCTTTTTCCGCCAGTTGTTCCTGCGTCAAGCCCAGTTTCTGACGGTTTATCTTGAAATTCCGGGCCAATATTTCTCTAATGCCTGTCATATCTTTTAGTAAAATGACCTCTTCGGCAATACTATATGGTTTATCCCACTTGACTAACTTCCTTTATGGTCATTATACTTTGCCTTAGTGTGCATATTCCTGTAGAATTTTGTGGTTCCTTAGCCAAATTGTAAGGAATTTTGCCGCAAAGCGGGTCATTTTGACCAACAAGCAGCCCTTGAGGGCGGGAATTTGAAGGGGCGGAAGTCTCAAAATGTATGAAAATTCATACAAAAACATTAGGAGGGTAGTTATGAGAACTACAAAAAAATGGGGTGCATTGCTCCTCGCGGGAATGCCCGGCATGGTGCTGGTACTCGGAATGATGGTTGTTGGGTGCTCAAGTGCTCCTAAAACCTTCGTGAGGGGCAGCAGTGGCGATACTACTATTTTACTTCGTGACGGTTTGGAATATGAGCGGGCCTTCCGTGAAATTGCCTTTGTCCTTAACAGGCACGGCTTTGACTCAGATACGCTACAGCCGGAAGTCGGTTATATTCGCACTCGTTGGGCCAGGACTACATGGACCAACTCAAACATTGACGCGTATAGAGTACGTATAGTTTGCAATTTTAATCCTGCTCGAACTCAGTTAATAGTAAAAGCCGAAGCAGAATATTTAATAAAACGTGTATGGGTTCAAGGCTATGACACAAGAGCAATAGCCGATATACGCAATGATCTTAATATGGCTGTTGGTAATTAATCCGGACTGGTAGCGGTCTCTACAGCAGATTTTTCATCGCATAACAGGCCTGTAAGGTAACGGCAGGCGTAAAGGCGAACTGGGGGCGGCGGACAGCGGGGTTGACCGCTTTCGCGGTCAATTGTAAGAGTTCTCCGCCCTTCCCATTTTTATCCCTAAATGCTCAAAAAATCTTAGGCGCAGTACATAGGCGCAATTGCACATAACGTGGATTTCTTCATCCTTAATTTTACCTCAACCCTTGAAAGGCCGCTTTTTTTGTGCTAGGGTGCCTCCATGATTGAAGTAACGGATCTACGCAAACGGTACGGCGTTGTGGAGGCGGTGAAGGGAGTCTCCTTCAGCCTGGGGGCCGAACAGGTGCTGGGCTTTCTCGGGCCCAACGGGGCGGGCAAGACGACGATCATGAAGATCCTGACGGGCTATCATTTCCCCACCGCCGGGACGGCGAAGGTTGACGGAATCTCCGTGGAGGAGGATCCCGTGGAGGTGAAGAAACGCATAGGCTACCTGCCCGAGGCGGTGCCCCTCTACGGGGACCTTACCGTAAGGGAGTACCTTTCCTTCATGGCCCGGGCGCGGCTCCTTTCCCGCGAGGAGGGGCGGCGGGCTGTGGAGGCGGGCATAGAGTCCTGCGGGCTGGCAGGCATGGCCTACCGGCGCATAGACACCCTTTCCAAGGGCTACCGGCAGCGGGTGGGGCTGGCCCAGGCGATCATCCACGATCCGCCCATACTGATCCTGGACGAGCCCACCACGGGGCTCGACCCCAACCAGATCATCGAAATACGGAGCCTCATCAAGGAGCTGGGCAAGCGGAAGACCGTGCTCCTTTCCACCCACATTTTGCAGGAGGTGGAGGCCGTGGCTACCCAGGTGCTGATCATCCACGAGGGGCGCATCGCCGCCCAGGGGAGGCCCGACGAGATCGCCGCCTCCCTCAAGGGGGGCGACACCTGGGACCTGTTGCTGAAGGGGGCCGGAGCGGAGGCGGTGAAGGAAAAGCTGGACAAGTTTGCCCTCTCCGCGGGCTTCGAGCTTTCCTCCCTGACCGCCGAAGACGGCGGAGGCGGCACGGTGCGGGCGGGTTTCTTTCTGGCGGGGGAGGGCGACGCGCCCCGCTCCGCGCCGGGGGAGCAGCTCTTTGACTGGGCCGTCATGGAGGGGCTCAAGCTGCTTGAGATGAACCGCAGGAAGTTCAGCCTGGAGGATATATTTGTGAAGCTTACCGGCGACAGCGCCGGTGAGGAGCGCTTATGAGCATTGTTACGGTCAAGTCCCGGAAGGCCCTTTCCCTGGCCGGAAAGGAACTCTATTCCTGCCTCTGGTCCCCGGTGTTTTACGGCATCGCGGTATTTTTCCTGCTCTTTACCGGGGTGTGGCTCTTTTACTTTCAGCGTTACTTCACCCTGAATCAGGCCAGCCTCAGGCCCTGGTTCGCCGCCTTTCCCCTGGCCTTTGTCCTGGTCATTCCCGTGATCACCATGCGGAGCTGGGCGGAGGAGTGGAAGACCGGCACGGCGGAATTACTGCTCTCCATGCCCTTCTCCGAATGGGACCTGGTGCTGGGAAAGTACCTCTCCGCCATGGGGATAGTAACGGCCCTCCTCGTGCTGACCCTGCCCCTGCCCTTCACCCTTTCCGGCCTGGGAAACTACGACGCCGGGGTCATAGCCGGGGAATACCTCGGGGCACTGCTCCTGGCCTCCTCATCGGTGAGCCTCGGGAACCTGCTCTCCTCCCTGGCGAAGAATCAGGGCGGCGCCTTCCTGGGCTGCGCGGCGGTGCTGCTCGTGGTAACCATGCTCGCCCAGATCACCCAGTCCCTGAGCCTGCCCCCGGCGCTGGCCGGTTTCCTCAGCTTCTTTTCCCTGGCCTTTCACTTTGAAAGCTTTTCCCGGGGCCTCCTGGACAGCCGGGACCTGGCCTTCTTCATCCTGAGTACAGCCCTGTTTCTGTACCTCAACACCCAGACATTGTTATACCGTAAGTGGAGGTAGGAAATGACACGACGGCAGGCGCTGTTACTGACAGCCCTTACGACGGCGGCGCTGGTGCTGGCGCTGCTCATAAGCCGGAAACTCTGGTTCCGGCTGGACCTTACCAGGACGCGGGCCTTTACCATAAGCCCCGTGTCGCGGAATCTCTATGCCGGAATTTCCGGGGAGGTACGGATCACCTACTTCATCTCGGACAAGCTCCGGGGGCTCCACCCCCTGCCCGGCGAGATCGAGGACCTGCTCCGGGAATACGCCGCCCGGTCCCACGGCAGAATCACCGTTTCCCTCAAGGACCCGGTAAAGGCCAACATGGCCGATGCCGTGGAACAGTTGGGAATCCGGGGGCAGCCCCTGGAAACGGTGGAGCAGGATCAGGCCAGCGTGGCCATGGTCTACTCAGGGATCCTGATCGAGTACCTCGACGCGGTGGAAACGCTGCCCCTGGTCTTTTCCCTGGACACCCTGGAGTACGATCTTACCAGCCGCATCCGGGCCATGACGCGGGGATCGAGCCGGGACGTGGGCGTCCTGGTGGGGGACTCCCAGCGCCAATGGCGGGAAGACTACGGCTACCTCAACCAGACCATGACGGACGCGGGCTTCAAGGTAAGGCTGATAAACCCCGGCGATGAGATCGGCCCCTCCCTCCCGGCGCTGGTTGTGCTGGGCGGGGCGGCGGAACTCGACGATTGGACGCTTTACCGCATAGATCACTACCTGCAGGGCGGCGGAAGGGCCCTCTTTGCCCTGGAAAGCGTCAACCTGGACGCAAACTACGGGCTCTCCGCGCGGCCCCTTGAGGATAGCGGGCTCCTCGCCATGATGTCTCACTACGGCGCCGCCCTGGAACCGGCCTATGTGCTGGATGTATCCTGCCAAACCATCCCCATCGAGTCCCAGGGGAGGGGGGGCTACACCCAGTACCAACTCATAGCCTACCCCTTCTGGGTGGCGGCGCTGCCCCAGTTTGCCGGAGCGGACCACCCGCTGAGTTCCGGCTTTTCCGGGGCCGACCTCTTCTGGGCAAGCCCCCTGGCCCTAAGCCCCCCGGAGGGCGTAACGGGGACGGCGCTTTTCAGCAGCACCCCCGACGCGTGGCTCCAGCAGCAGAATTTCTACCTGGACCCTAATCAGAGTTACTCCTTCGCCCTGGAGCAATCCGCCACCAAGGGGCAGCGAGTGCTTGCCGCGGCCCTGACGGGAAGATTCCCCTCATGGTTTGCGGGACAGCCCAGGCCCGTCCGCGAGGGGAGCGATGAGGAACTCCCCGCCCTTCCCCCCCGGACGGAGGAGTCCCGCATCGTGGTCATAGGGGATTCGGACATTGCCTTTTCCGGCTACATCCAGGCGGTACGGAGTCAGCGGAACCTGGACTTTCTGGTCAAAACCCTGGACTGGCTCAGCAATGACGATGACATCATTTCCATCAGAAAGCGGGAGGCCGCCGCGGGCAGGCTGGACCGGATTGCGGATCCCGAAGCGCGGCTTGAACGCATGGCCCTGGTGCGGATCGTCAATATAGTGATCCTCCCGGCGCTGGTGGCGGCCCTGGGCGTCTTTGCCGCCATGAGGCGGCGGAGCTTCCTTGCCGCGGCGCATCCCGCGAAAGTTCCGGGGGCGGACGAAAAGACCAACGGGAGGAACCCCTCATGAACTACCGGAAAAAAGTAACGATCCTTTCCGTTATTACCGGGGCCCTGGCCCTCACCTATGCGGCGCTTCTCGTTTTCAGCCCCGACCGGATCGCCGCGCGGGGCGCCTACTATGCCTGGCTCGAAGCGGGGGCTGCGGAGCAGGCGGACCGCATAGAACTGGGGGGGGGGGACCCCCTCAACCTGGTGAAGCGGGGCGGGGACTGGTATGCGGAGTACCAGGGGGAGGAATACCCCGCCCGGGCCAGCCGCGTCGAGGACCTGCTCGCCGCCTTGAGCGGCCGGGAAGCCTACGCCCTCCGGGGAGGCTCCGCCTCCGCCCACGAGCGGCTGGGCCTGGGGGAAGGCTCGGCGGCCCGCATCGTGCTGCGCCGGGGCGTGTCCGGCGAGGTCCTGCTGGACCTCCTGGCGGGGAACTACGACGCCACGGGCCGCGAAGTGTACTACCGGAAGGCCGGCCTGGACGAGGTACGCTCCGGGAGCAGCCGGATCATGGACTTCCTCAGCTTTAGCCGCGCCTCCTGGTACGATTTGCGGCTCTTTCCCAAAGGGCAGGATATTTCCCTGGACAGGGTGAGCCGCGTTACCGTCATACCCCCGGCGGAAGGGGAGGCGGAGACGCTGATCCTTGAACGGGACCGGCAGGGCTGGCTCGTGGAGGGCCTCCCCCGGGAGGACATCGATGTTTCCAAAATCGAACCCTATATCAGAACGATCCTCAGCGCCGAGGGGGACGATTACATACTTCCCGAAGGGGATGATTTCAGCGCCGGCAGAATAGTGCTGGAGACGGCGGAGGGCAGTTTGTACATCAGGCTGGGGGCGGAACTGCCCAGGGAAAGCGATACGGCCCCGGTAAAACGAAGGGCCAGGGTCTCCCCTTCGGAACGGGTGCTTTCCCTCTCAAGCTGGACCCTAAGCCGCCTCTTCCAGAACAGGGACTATTTCAGCAGCCCCGGCGGGGAGAACCAGAATCCTTAAGAATTTTTAACCAAAAGTGCAGAAGGCGTACAAAGAAAGACCAACATCAAGGCACACGAAGGAAGGCCACAGACTCTCCACCTTCTTTTTTCTTTCTTCCCTTTTTCGCCTTCGTGTGCCTTCGTGGTTTTTTTTGAGGATTGCTAATCAATCATCGAGTTGTGGGTCAAGTTTAGAAGTGAGGGCGGGATTCGCCCTTACCTCCCCTGCATAAAGGCGCGGTACTTTTCCGGGTCGCTCTTGAAGGCCACAATGGGGGATGAAGGCTCCCCGGAGGCCCGCTTTGCCGCGTGGGACGCCTCGAGAAGGAGCCGTTCCGCCGGAACCTCCCGGCCCGCCCGGGCGCTGAGGCCCATGTCCAGAGACTGGGTGAAGGTGGAGGGCAGCAAGCGGCGGAATTCCTGGGCCCGGGCTATCGCGCGATCCAGGTCCGTGTTGGGGATGATGACCACAAGCCCCCGGTCCCCGTTTTCAAAGATCAGATCCCGAATTGTATACGCGTCAACGGCTATGCGGACAAAGTCGGCGTACCAGACCCCCTCGGGATCATCGGGGTTCCCGTAGCGGAGCACCATGAGCGAAAGATCCTCCCGGTAACGCTGGGCCTTCTCAAGCTCCGAGGCTATCTGCCCCAGAGCCTCAGTTCCCCGGCGCACGCCGTAGCGGTTGTAGCGCTCACCTTCCTCCAAAGACTTTGCCGGAGCGGGAGGCGGCGGGGGAGTTGCCGGGGCTTCTGCCCCGTCATCCCGCTCCGCTTCCGGCGTATCTATATCCCCAAAATCCCCGAAGTCCGTATCGCCAAGACCGGCTTCCTCCGCGGACTCCGGCTCCCCGGAAAACCCAAAATCCGCTTCCCCATCGTCCCCGCCCAGGTCAGGAAGTTCCTCCCCGCCGGCATCACCCGCCGCGAGCTCCGCGTCCCCGAAGAAATCATCCTCCGGCGCGCGGTCCCCGGACGGCGCCGAAGCGGCAGCCTCCCGTTTATCCATCGCCGCTTCCAGGATCAGACAGAGGAAGGCCGCCGCCAGCGCGCCCAGCACGATAAGCAGGGAAAAGCGCAGGGTGGAAAGAAAATCGCCATATTCAATATGGGCGTACACCGCGTGAAGGTTCACATTTCTCCGCCCCTCCACATCCAGAGGGCTGAAAAGCGGCTGCGCGGCCACGCCGAAACGCTTCGCAAAGCGCGGCGAATCATCAACCCAGTTGACCACAGCCGCCCGCTCCCGTTCAAACGCGAAACTTCCGTCGGGACTGGAAATAATCACCGCCAGCAGCGCCGTGGAGCGGGTAATCGCATCCTCTATACCCTGCCGGTAAGCCGTTCCCATGAAGGATCGCGGGTCCCGGGACGAAAGTTCCTCCCGGAGCTGATAAAAATCCCGTTCCGCCAGGGCCCGGTTTGACTTGATGTTGACAAACACCCGGTAGGCCCCCCAGCTCAGGGCGAAAACATAGGCGCCGAGACAAAGCAGGGCCAGGATAAGGGTCAGGGGCGACTTCTTACTCATGCAACAAATTATATACGCTTTCATCATGATATGCTACCGTATTCACGATTCACGACCCGAGGTAATGCGAGGTAATGCGGTGACAATACGAAAACCCTGCCTGCCGGCGGGATGGTACCCCCGGCGGCCTGAAGAAATAGCCCAATTCCTGAAAGCCTTCGAGCCCTGCGAAGACGAAGCCCCCGCCGCCGTCGCCCCCCATGCGGGATGGTACTATTCCGGGGCCCTTGCCGCCAAAGCCGTGGCCTCCCTCCGGCGCAGCGCGGACACAGTTGTCGTCCTCGGCGGCCACCTCCCCGCCGGCTTCCCGCCCCTCTACGCCGAAGAAGACGCCGTCTCCCTCCCCCAGGGCCTCATGGAGCTGGACGACGAATTCAGACGCCTCCTGCTCAGGCGCATCCCCGGCGGCGGCGACCGCTTCCAGGACAACACCGTAGAAGTCCTGCTGCCCATGGTCAAACATTTCTTCCCCGTGGCCCGCCTCCTCTGGCTCCGGCTCCCTGCGGACCCCGCCTCCCTCGATGCGGGAACGGCCATCGCCCAAACCGCCGCCGCCCTCGGCAGAAACTTTGTACTCCTCGGCTCCACCGACCTCACCCACTACGGAAGCAACTACGGCTTCAGCCCCCAGGGCGCCGGCCCCGAAGCCCTGGCCTGGGTCAAAACCAAAAACGACAAAGCCTTCATCGATGCCGTCCTTGCCTCCGACCCCGCCCTCGTCCTGCGCAGGGCCCTCGACGACCGCTCGGCCTGCTCTCCCGGCCCGGTCCTCGCCTGCCTGGGCTGCGCCGAATACCTCCGGGCCGGCCCCCCGTCCCTCCTCTCCTACGCCACCAGCGCCGACACCGCCCCCTCCGTCCCCGACTCCTTCGTGGGTTACGCCGCCCTCAACTGGGCCGAAGCCGCAAAACACTAACAGACCGGAATTCAGCCTTCCCCATTTGGGCGCATCCCCGGCCCAGGAACCCCGCTTGCGCGGGGGAAGGGCCGGGGACCGGGCTATCCGCTCCAATTTTTTTTGCCC
>JAISQV010000223.1 GCA_031273985.1 Spirochaetaceae bacterium
TCGGCCCCGGCCCCGGCAACCCAGTTGAGCACCTCCGTCACATTGTTCCCCAGGCTGAGCTTCGCCGAGACTGCGTCCCAGTTCCCCAGGTTGATGAAAGCTTCCCGGGCGTACTGCCCCGCGGGAGTAGTGGCGGGGTCCCCCAGGGCTATGATTCTGGCCAGGGTAATATTGCCGAAGCCCGTTACGGCGGTGCTGGTTCCGGCGGGCTTTATCAGGACCAGCCGGTTTTGCAGGAGGGGAACCACCGTGTCCGCCGCCACGAGTCCCTGCTCTGTCAGCGCTTCCATCTGCCGGGTCGCCGCGGACATGAAGATATCCGCCTCAAGGCCCTGCTCGATCTGGGTCTGGAGCCGCCCGGAGCTGTCGTAGACCCCCTGGACGGAGACCCAGGGGTAGTCGGCCCTGAAGCGGGGGATCAGCCCCTCCTCAAAGGTCTTCTCCAGGCTTGCCGCCGCGGCCAGCACGATGGTAACCGGCGGGTTTGGGGTTGCTTCTTTCTTCCCCCCCGCGTGAACCGCCGGGACCGCCCCGCTCAGGAGCAGCGCCGCCGAAACCAAAGCAAATAAAACACCTCTTTTCATAAACATCCTCCTAATAAAAACGAATAATACATAATATAACGGTACAATAACGAGGTAAACAGGTCAAGACGGGCGAACAGGATACTCACGAAAGATTTTTCGCCTCCCCTGCCGCTTCCTGACTGAATAGTCGGAGAAAATGTACTATAATGCTATCATGTCCATTGCCTTGCTTACCGCGGAAGAAGCGGCTGCCCAGCTCAAGATCAAGAAGTACACCGTTTACGAGTTGATAAAGCGGGGAGAGCTGCCCTCGTCCAGGGTGGGCAAGCAGGTGTGTATATCCCAGAGCGATCTGGACGCGTACCTGGAGTCCGGCAAGGTGAACGCGCGCCCCGCCGGCGGGTTCGGGGAGCGGTCCGGAGCGGTCTCCGAGGGGCCCCTCCGGGCGGAACCGTCCTACGTGATAGGCCCCGCCGGGGCGGTTCCCGCCGCCGCCCAGACTATCATCAGCGGCCAGGATTCCTGCATCGATCTGCTGACGGCACGGATCAGCGCCGCAGGAGACCCGGTGCTGCGCTCCTACATGGGTTGCTACAACGCCCTCATAGCGCTCTACAACGGCAGAATCACCATGGCGGGGGTGCACCTCTGGGACCGGGAGAGCGGCGTCTACAACTATCCCTTTATCCGGCGGCTCGTGCCGGGGGTTCCCCTGGGGGTGCTCCGGCTGGCGGGCCGTATGCAGGGCTTCTATGTCCGGGAGGGAAACCCCCTGAAGGTGAGGCACTGGACCGATCTTGCCCGGCAGGACCTTACCATGATAAACCGGGAGCGGGGCTGCGGCACCCGCATACTGCTGGATCAGAAACTGGCGGAGCTGGGGATAAACACCCGGATGATCCGGGGTTACAGCCGGGAATCCACCTCCCACATGGCCTGCGCCAGCATCGTCGCCCGGGGCGGCGCGGATCTGGGGATAGGCTGCGAGCGGGGGGCGGACCACATTCCGGGACTGGAATTCATCCCCCTCCAGAGCGAGTGCTACGATCTTGTGTTCCCCCTCTCCAGCAGAAAGATTATCGCGGTGGAGGAAGTCTGCTCCTATGTGGCCTCCGGTGAATTTAGGCGGGAACTGGAAATGCTCGGCGGTTACGACACCTCCGAAACCGGACGCTACCTGGAATTGTAGCTTTATAGTCCCTCCGGGGTCCTGGACGTATCCCGGCGCGGAGCTTCACGCTTCTTGAATGAGACGAACATGAAGAACGATAGCGAAAGGAACAGCCCGCTTTCCGGAGCGAAGCGCGGCGCCGGAACCTGGAGCCCTTTGGAAATCGAGGGGAACTCCGGGCGGGGTATCCGTGTCGTAATAGCCGTCTTCTATGCGGCGGCGCTGGTTTTTGTCGTATTGCAGTTGTTTAACGCCCTGGAGGCCCCTAGGGACACTTCCTTTTATCGTAACCTCATGGATTACGAGGCCTATGCGCGCAGGGGCTTTGACCTTGAAGATACGGTGGATGTTCCCGATCCCGCCGGGGGGGTGTGGAAGGCCTTTCCCCGGAATTCCCCCCGCAGAATCGTCAACGCGGGCCTTCCCGGCCTGCCCAAACGGGCCTTCCTCTCCCCCCTGGGGAAGCCCCCCCAGGAATTTACCATCCTGATACCCTTTGACCTTGACGGCGGGGACCTGCGGCTTCTGGAGGAGCCGGGCCGGGTGCCGGGGCTGCACCTGGGCCTCATCGGGGACAACTGGGAGGTGTACCTCAACGGGGAGCTTCTCATGTCGGAAATGCACTATGACGGGGAGCGGATCCTGAGCGGCAGGACCTGGCGGGCGGCGCATTTTCCGGTGAAGAGCAGCCTGTTCCGGGAGGGGGCCAATATGCTGGCCTTTAGAATCCTGGGGGACCCCACCTGGGGGGAAACGGGGCTCTACTACCGCTCGCCCTACTACTTTGCCGATTACCGTATCATCGAACAGCAAAACAATACTTTTCCCATGATGATCATCTGCGGTATGTACCTGTTCTCCGGGATTTACTACCTGCTGCTCTTTTTTGGCATACGCAGGCAGACGTACAACCTCTACTACGGCCTGTTTTCCATGTTTAGCTGCATCTACTACCTGACCCGCAGCCCTGCGATCAATACCCTCATCCCCGATTCAAACATCGCCATGCGCATCGAATATTTGTCGATGTTTCTCATGGCCTCTTCCCTGGGCGTTTTTCTTGAAGTCTATAGCTGGGGCAGGGTAATACGGGCAACCAAAATTTACTGCGCCGTCTGGATCGCCCTGGGCCTTTCGCAGCTCTTTTTCTGCCTTCAGTACAGCGACGAGGTGATTATCCTTTGGAATATTACCACGCCGCCCTTTTTGATGTACTTTTTTTTCCACGATTTGGTGTATGCCTTTGTAAAGGAGAATCGCGGCGGCATAAAGGGATCGGGCTTCTTCGCCCGGCTTTCAGGCTACGGCACGGCGCTCCTCAGGATGCCCATAGGGGGAGTTCTCATCGGGGCGTCCATAGCCTTTACCTGCGTCATCATTGAAATCATCGACACCATATTCTTTCATCATTCCCTCCAGCTTTCCCGTTACGGGTTTTTTGTTTTTATCATCGGGACCGCCTTCAGGCTCTCCGAGAGGGTTACTCATGTTCACAATCAGTTGGGCCTGGTCAACGCATCGCTGGAAGAATCCAATGTCGCCCTGGAAACGGCGGTGCAGGAGCGCACCAGGGAGCTGGAACACCAGGCCAGGCTTGCCGAGGCCGCGTCCAGGGCAAAGAGCGAATTTCTTGCCCAGATGAGTCACGAGATACGGACCCCCATGAACGCCGTTCTGGGCATGAGCGAACTTGCCATGAGGGCCCTGCGGGAACAGCAATACTCCCAGGCCCTGGATTATGTGTCGAATATTCGAAACGCGGGGGATAATTTACTTTCCATCATCAATGATATTCTTGATTTTTCGAAAATTGAATCGGGAAAGGTTGAACTGGTGCTGGGCGACTACCAGCTTACCTCACTCCTGAACGATGTTATCAACATAATCAGTACGCGGCTCAACGACAGGCCCGTACTGTTTCTTGCCCGCATAGAAAGCACCCTGCCGTCGGGCCTCCGGGGCGATGAAATGCGGATACGCCAGATTCTGCTCAACATCCTCGGCAACGCGGTCAAGTACACCAGGGAAGGGTCCATCACCCTTACCATCAAGAACCTCAGCCCGGAGAATCCCGCTGCGGGGGAAAGCATACTCCTCTCCTTTGCCGTTTCCGATACCGGCGTGGGAATCAAGGAGGAGGACATGGGGAAACTCTTTGACCAGTTTTCCCGCATCGATATTCCGGCGAACCGGATGATCGAAGGGACGGGCCTGGGCCTCGCCATAACGCATAATCTCTGCACCCTCATGGACGGGAATATTACGGTGGAATCCCGCTACGGCGCGGGCAGCACCTTCACCGTAACCCTGCCCCAACTGGTGCAGGACAGCCGCCCCCTGGCCCAGGTGGAAGCCCCGGAAACCAAGCGCGTGCTGATCTACGACCAGCGCCGGGCCTGCGCGGAGGCGGCGGCCTACACCGTGGAAAACCTGGGGGTGAGCTGCGCCGTGGCGCTGAACCAGAAGGATTTCCTTGAGCGCCTCCGGGAGGGGGGCTGGAACTTTGTGTTCACCTCCCCGGCCCTTATCGGGGAAGTGCAGCAAAGCCTTGCCGGGGGGCCCGCCGTGGCGGTGCTGCTGGCGGAATACGGGGAAACGCCGCCGCCGGGAGCGCCCGTGCTGGCCCTGCCGGTGCAGCCGGCGCAGGCGGCTAATCTATTGAACGGCAAGGCCGATGTGCAGGACTACCGGTGGGGCGAAATACCGGGGACCCGTTTTATCGCCCCGGATGCGCGGATTCTTGTGGTGGACGATATTACGACCAACCTAAGCGTCGCCGAAGGACTTATGGCGCCCTATATGATGCGCATAGATTCCTGCACCGGCGGGATAGAGGCCCTCCGCCTGGTCTCGGAAAGAGCCTACGATTTGATCTTTCTGGATCACATGATGCCCGGCATGGACGGCATAGAAACCGCCTCGGCCATCCGCGCTCTGGACCGGGACTACGCGCAGACCCTGCCCCTCATAGCCCTGACGGCCAACGTCATATCCGGTATGCGGGAAATGTTTCTGGAAAAGGGTTTCAACGACTATCTTTCAAAGCCCATCAATGTTTCAGAGCTGAACGACATCCTGAAAAAGTGGATACCCCGCTCAAAACAGCAGACCCGCCTCCCCGCGGAGGAGGGCCGGCCGGCCCCGGAGACTTCGGTTATTCACATCGACGGCGTGGACACCGTTCAGGGCCTCGCCATGACCGGCGGCCTGGAGGCGGGCTACCTCAAGGTCCTGGCCTCCTTCTACCGGGACTCCCTGGAGCGGCTCCCCGGCCTGGAGGAGGTTCCCGCCGGGGGGGACCTGGGGCCCTTGATCATCTCCGTTCATGCGCTGAAAAGCGCCTCCGCCGTCATAGGCGCCGAGGCGCTCTCCGGGGAGGCCGCGGCGCTGGAGGCGGCGGGAAGGGCGGGGGATCACGCCGTTCTGCGCAGGGACCTTCCGGTTTTTTACGAGCGCCTTTCAAGGACCGCCGCCGCCATAGGGGAAGCCCTGCATCTTGCCCCGGAAGTCGCCCCGGCGGGCGCGGGCACGGCGGGCGGCGCGGAAGAGCTACCCCCCGTCCTGATCCCGGCCCTCACGGAACTCCGGGGCGCCCTGGATCAGCAGGACATAGGCGCCATAAACCGCATCATGGACCGGCTGGAGGCGGCGGCCCAGGACCCGTGGTTCCGGGAAATCCTGGAAGCCCTCTCGGACCAGATACTTCTGGCGGATTTTGACCAGGCCGTTGAAACCGTGGAGGCGCTCCTCGGCAGCGGGGCGGGCGGCGGGATTAACCAAACGATAAGATAAAAAAAGATTAGGCGGCATTTTTCTTAAAATTTTCTCAAAAGTTACTGTCAAAAACTGCTTGCAAAAAATTTTCAACCCCGCTACACTATCCCCGTGCTCTTGACAAAGCAGTTATCAACAGGCGCAGACTTCCCGCCGCAAGCCGCAAGCCGCAAGCCGCAAGCCGCAAGCCGCAAGCCGCAAGCCGCAAGCCGCAAGCCGCAAGCCGCAAGCCGCAAGCCGCAAGCCGCAAGCCGCAAG
>JAISQV010000046.1 GCA_031273985.1 Spirochaetaceae bacterium
GGAGGCTGGAGCGTAGGGGGCTCGGCCCCCTTCTTGATCTTTTGGGGCCTCAGGCTCCTTCTCTCCGGGCTGCGGGGGCCTTTTTGCCGGGGGGCTTTTCGTGGTAGAAGGGAAGCGTCATGAAAATCAGCGAGGGTCTTGCGCGGGGGATGACGTTCTCGTTTGAGGTGTTTCCTCCCAAGAATGATCAGAGCCTTTCGCCGCTGCTGGAGACGCTGGACCGGCTGGGGCGCTTTGGGCCGGATTTTATCAGTTGCACCTACGGCGCGGGGGGGACGAACCAGGGCCGCAGTCTGGAGATTTGCGCGGCCATACGGGAGCGGGGGATAACGCCGCTGGCGCATCTGACGGCTATCGGGGCTTCCCGGAGCGGGCTGCGCTCCACGGTGGGGGCGTATGCTGCGGCGGGGGTGGAGAATGTCCTGGCGCTGCGGGGGGATTTTCCCGCAGGCTGGACGGGGACGCGGGGCGATTTTGCCCACGCCGACGCGATGACGGCCTTTCTGCGGGAGGAGTTTCCCGCGCTCTGCCTTGCCGCGGCGGGCTATCCTGAAAAGCATATTGCCGCCTCCTTCTTTGAGGAGGACCTGGCCTACCTCCGCTCCAAGCAGGACCGGGGGGCTTCCTTTGTGATGTTGCAGCTCTGTCACGATGTAGAGGCCTACGCCGCTTACCGGGACAGGGTGAGGCGCGCCGGGGTATCCATCCCCCTTGTCGCCGGGCTCATGCCGGTTTTGCGGCGGGACGCGATTATCAGGATGACCCTCTCCAACGGCTGCTCCATTCCCGCGGAGCTGGCGGCTATTCTGGGCCGCTATGCGCAGCCGGAGCAGGAGGAGGATTTCAGCAAGGCGGGGATGGAGTACACGGTGCGCCAGATGCACCGCTTCATTGCCTGCGGGGTGGAGGGGCTGCATCTTTTTACGCTGAACAGGTGGGAGGCGGTGAGCCAGATCGTGGAGATGTCGGGGCTGCGTATCCAGGTGTAACAATGACGGGACGCCTTAGAAAATTACCGGGGGAGATATGGGTTTTAAGACGGATATAGAGATTGCCCAGGCGGTGAAGATGGAGCCGGTTTCCGGTATCGCCAGGGCGCTGGGGCTGCCCGATGAGCGGGTGGAGCTCTACGGAAACTACAAGGCCAAGATCGACAACAAGCTCCTGACCGAGCTGGAGGGCCGGCGGGACGGGAAGCTTATTCTGGTAACGGCCATTACCCCCACAACCATGGGCGAGGGGAAGACGACCACCACGGTGGGGCTGGCCGACGGGCTCAAGCGTATAGGGAAGCGGGTGATGGTGGCCCTGCGGGAGCCTTCGCTGGGGCCGGTGTTTGGCGTGAAGGGCGGCGCTGCGGGGGGCGGCTACGCCCAGGTGGTGCCCATGGAGGATATTAATCTCCATTTTACCGGGGATTTTCACGCCATCGGGGCGGCGAATAATCTGCTGGCGGCGATGATCGACAACCATATCTACCAGGGGAACCGGCTGAATATCGATCCCCGGCGCATCACCTGGCGGCGCTGTGTGGATATGAACGACCGGCAGCTCCGCTTTGTGGTGGACGGCCTGGGGGGGAAGGCCAACGGTACGCCCCGGGAGGACGCCTACGATATTACCGTGGCCAGTGAGATCATGGCGATTCTCTGTCTGGCTTCGGATATTGAGGACCTGAAGCGGCGGCTGGCCTCCATCGTGGTGGGCTACACCTACGGCGCCCGCGGGGATTCCCGGCCCGTAACCGCCGGGGAACTCAACGCCCAGGGCGCCATGACGGCCCTGCTCCGGGATGCCTTGAAGCCTAACCTCGTGCAGACCCTGGAGCATACCCCGGCGCTGATCCACGGCGGGCCCTTCGGGAACATAGCCCACGGGTGTAATTCGATCATCGCCACCAAACTGGCCCTGAAGCTCGCCGACTATACGGTCACGGAGGCGGGTTTTGGGGCGGATTTGGGGGCCGAGAAATTTCTGGACATTAAGTGCCGCTTCGCCGGGCTGCGGCCCGCCGCCGTGGTGGTGGTCGCCACGGTCCGGGCCCTGAAACATCACGGCGGGGCGGCGCGGGGGGACCTTGGCCGGGAAGACCTGGAGGCCCTGGAGCGGGGGCTGCCCAACCTGCTGCGGCACGTGGGCAACATTAGGGGGGTCTACGGGCTTCCCGCCGTGGTGGCGATCAATGCCTTTCCCACGGACACCGGGGCGGAGCTGGGGCTTCTGGAACGGCGCTGCCGGGAACTGGGGCTTCCCGTGGCGCTGAGCGAGGTCTGGGCCCGGGGCGGCGAAGGCGGGGAGGCCCTTGCTCGGGAGGCGGTCCGGCTTTGCGAGACCCCTTCGGACTTTAGCTTTTGCTACGATCTCGATGCCCCCATCCGGGAAAAGATAGAGGCCATAGCGAAGAAGATATATCATGCGGGGGCCGTGAGTTTCAGCGTGAAGGCGCTGGAGCAGATGGAGCAGTTTCAGGGGCTCTATGGCCGCGCCCCTATCTGTGTGGCCAAGACGCAGTACAGTTTTTCCGATGATCCGGCGCTGCTGGGCGCTCCCGAAGGCCACACGCTTACCGTGCGCAGCCTGAGAATTTCCGCCGGGGCCGGGTTTATCGTGGCCCTGACCGGGGAGATCATGACCATGCCCGGCCTGCCCCCGGTTCCGGCGGCGGAGCAGATAGATGTGGACGCCACGGGGCGCATTTCGGGGCTCTTTTGAGGTTTCCGGAGCGTTCCGGGCGGGGCGGGGATCAGGCATGATTGAAGAGAGCTGTGTTGAATTTTCGCGCCTCCTTGCGGGGAAGGACCCGGTTCCGGGGGGCGGCGGCGCTGCGGCCCTGACCGGCGCCCTGGGGGTGGCGTTGGGCAGCATGGCGGGAAACCTTACGCTGGGGAAGAAGCGCTACGCCGCCGTAGAGGGAGAGATGCTGCGTCTTTTGGAGGAGGCGGAGCGCTTGAGGGAAAGCCTCCTTGCCCTGGTCGAAGCGGACGCCGGGGCCTTTGAGCCGGTGATGCGGGCCTACAGGCTGCCCTCGGGCAGCGCCGCCGAGCG
>JAISQV010000080.1 GCA_031273985.1 Spirochaetaceae bacterium
TGTCGACCTCTGCCGATGTTTTATCGACTCTTGCCGCCAGTCTGTCCACATTGGCCGTTGTCCTGGCGACTTCTGCCGATGTTTTGTCAACTCTTTCGCCCATTTTGTCAACTCTTGCCGCCATCCTGTCCACCGTGGCCGTCGTTATCTTGATACGCTCGTCAGTATCCCGCATCTGCGCCTCGATCTGCTCCCTGGCTTCCCGCCGTTCCTCCTGCGCTTTTAACAGCGCCGCCCAAACGTGCTCGAAGGTAAGCCCCATCTGCGGTTCGGTTGTTGTATCCGGCATATACGCCTCCCTACTACCTTCAATTTAGGCAAAAAGAGCATGACAATCAAGGAAACGCTTCGCGCAGTGATGAGAGATAAGTTAGAAGGGGGCGGCCTCAGGCTGTACATGCAGAAATTTGGCCTGCTCCGGCGCAAGTAAATTCCCCGTTTACTATAAGTACCCTCCGCCTTTAGGCGGAGGGGTGCGCCGCCGCCCCCCGTAACGCCCCGCCCATCCCTTTCCGGAGCGCTTCACCCGGCAGGGTCTTCCGCGCCCCTATGCTGAAATTCGATCTTCGGCCCCGGCGATATGACGGGTCAAATGTACCCTATATGCGCATCTGGGGCAGGAGGCGGGCGGGGAATTCGGTCTTCATGAAAAAGGCATACTGGTACACCGCCTGCCGGATCAGCATATCGTAGCCGTTCCGCACGGCGCAGCCCGCATCGGCGGCCCGTTTGAGGAAGCGGGTCCGTTCCGGCTTGTAGATCAGGTCCATCACCAGCTCGCGCCCGCTGAAATGATAGTCCGGCAGGGGGTCCCCCTCCGTGCCGGGCTCCATGCCCAGGGAAGTGGTCTGCACGATGATGTCCCGGTACCTGGAGATAAGCTCCGCCCCCCCGGAATCGATCCCGGCCCAGGCAAAGCGGTAGGGCTCCGCCAGCCGTTTGGCCCTGGACGCGGTACGGTTCAGAATCAGCGCCTTGCCCCGGAGCCGGTGTACCTCAAAAGCCACTGCCCGGGCCGCGCCGCCGGCGCCCAGGATGGTGATCTTCCTGCCCTTGAGGTCCTTCCCGCCCGCAAAATCGAGGAGGGAATCGGAAAAACCCCGGCAGTCGGTGTTGTAACCCTGCCAGCCTTCGGGGGTGGCGACCAGGGTGTTGCAGGCCCCCACGGCGCGCACCACCTCCGACTCCGCGTGAAGGTAGGGCAGCACCTTCTCCTTGTAGGGCACCGTTACCGAAGCGCCCCGGAGCTTCAGCTCCCCCGCCAGTTCCATGAAGCTCTCCATCGTGTCCGAGGGAAAGGGGACGTAGACGGCGTTGATGTTCTCCTCGCTGTAGACCTTGTTGAAGAAGGGGGGACTCGACGTGGCGGTCAGGGGAAAGCCGGCGATGCCGTAGAGTTCCGTCCCCGCGTCTATCTTCCTGAAACGGTAGGTTTCGGCCAGTTCCCGGGGGTCCAACTGTCCCGGCGCCGCCAGGCCCTCATCCCTTGCCGAGGTGTAACTCAGGAAGGAGCCGAGGCGCTCGGCAAGAATCCGGGTGTTGAGGCCGTAGGCCCCCATGCCGAGGACTATCTTTTCCTGCTTTTCCAGCCCCCGGACGGCCCGGTAGATGCTGAGCACATCCGCCAGATTCCGGGGGCTTACCGCCGCCTTGGGAATCTCATCCCCCACGTGGAGCAGGCCCCGCAGCCGCCCGGCAAGGTCCGCGTCCACGCCCTGTAAATTGTGAAAGGAGCGTATCACCCGGCTGCCAAAGGTCCGGGCGGCCTCCTCCAGGCTGGGCACGTTGAGGTCCTCCTCCAGGTCAACGTAGGCAAAGTTCTTCCGCCGGTCCACCTCGGCAAAGGCCAGGGCCTTACAGAGCAGGGTTATCCGGGCCCCCTCGCCGCCCTGAAAGCGCCCCCCGTCGGAGGCCCGGCGCACGGTAAGGATCACGGGAATATCCACCAGGGCGGGAAAGCGGCGTATCAGGAGCCGCTCGTCCGGGTCGAGGAAGTCCGCCCGGAGTTCCGCCAGGTCCACGTACTTCCGGTACTTTTCCAGCGTCTCCAGATTCGCCTCCAGCGTCTTGCCGGTAAGACAGAGACAAATTTTAGCCATACCCCCTCCTTTGCCCTTCGCGGGGCTCAAAAATCGGAGCGGTAGATAAATATCGAGGTTACCATGCCCCGCTCGTCGTGGTTGAAACGCACATTCATGGGCCAGGCCCGGCCCCGCAGACGGACCAGGGAATGATCCTCCGCCGCTACCGTATCGTCCCCCATGACGAGGGGAACGACCTCCCGCTTCTCCCCGGCGCTTATGCCGAAGGCGCTCCGCAGCCCCACCTGCCAGACCCGGTCCCGGTAAAAGTAAAATTCCCGCTCCCCGTAGACAAACACCACGTCATCCTGCCAGACCTCGTTTCCCCGCACCGCGTAAACCCGCTCCGGGGCGCCCAGAATCTCGACAAGCTCCCCCAGGGAAAAACCTATGAACACCGAAGGATCCTCCCCGGAAGCGGGCTGGGCCCGGAGGGGCGCCGCCGT
>JAISQV010000093.1 GCA_031273985.1 Spirochaetaceae bacterium
ATCCTTGCCCAGTTTGAGCCCTTCGGGTACCGTTCCGTGATTGTTACCAAGATTGACGAAACGGGCAGGCTGGGAAATGTGATCAGCGCCCTGGCGGACAGGAGGAAAAGCCTTTCCTACATCACGGCGGGCCAGGGAGTGCCCAAGGATATTCAAAAGGCCGATGTAACGCAGATGCTCATTAATCTTGAAGGATTCAAGATTGACCGGACCAGACTGGAAAGCCGGTTTCCCGGTGATAAAACTGAAGTAATTGAATGGAGCTAGCATGGAAGATCAGGCGGAAAAGCTGCGGGAAATGATGCGGAAAAAGAGTGACGGCGGCGCTCAGGGCAGGGAAGGAAAGAAGACCCGGATCGTTACCGTTACCTCCGGCAAGGGCGGGGTGGGGAAGACCAATGTGTCGGTGAACATGGCCCTGGCCTATGCGCGGATAGGAAAGAAGGTGGTGGTCATGGATGCGGATTTGGGGCTTGCCAATGTCAATGTCATGCTCAACATGATCCCCAAATTCAACCTTTATCATGTGATACGAAAACAGAAAACCATGCGCGAAATAATGGTGGAAACCGAGTATGGCATATCCATTGTGGCGGGGGCGTCGGGTTTTTCAAAAATAGCGAATCTGAGCGAGGAGGAAAGGCAGAATTTTATAACCGAGCTGGGCACCCTTTCCAATGCGGACATCATCATCATTGATACTGCCGCCGGTGTCTCCAGCAATGTGCTTGATTTTATCGCCGCCGCGGACGATGCGGTCATTGTTACCACCCCGGAACCGACGGCCATCACCGACGCATACGGGATCATCAAGATCATAGCCACGGAGATTGACAGTCTCAACATGGGCCTCAAGCTTGTGGTGAACCGGGTAAAGACCGTGGCGGAGGCAAAGAAGGTCGCGGACCGCATGACCGGCATAGCCGGGCAGTTTTTGAATCTCAAGGTGGAGTACCTGGGCTTTATCTACGACGACGTAACCGTCTCCCATGCGGTGCTCAGGCAGAAGCCCTTCATGGTGATAGATCCCAAGTGCAAGGCCTCCCTGTGCGTTCAGCACATCGTGGGCCGCATGGAGAAGAGCGAGCTCCGGGAAAGCGGCGGTTTTACGGAGATGCTGAAACGCCTCTTTGGGCGGAAGTAGCGCGGGGGCCGGGATGATTAACTTCAAGCTGGGCGCCGTAGCCGCGGCCCTGGGTTTTCTGCTTTCCCTCATGGTGGGGCTCCTTACGGGGGCGGGGCTCTTCGCCCTGGTGCGGGCCTTGTTGTTCGGCGCTTTTTTCTTTGTCCTGGCCTGCGGGCTGTACATAGCCGTAAGCCGATTCCTCCCGGAATTGCTGGAACTTTCCGCCTCCCCCGGCACGGAGAACGAGCCCGGTTCGCGGGTGAATATTTCCGTGGAAGGGGACGTGGGGTCCGGCGCTTTCGATTTTGCCTCCCCCGCCGGGAGGGGCGCTGAGGAGGCCGGTTTCGATCCCGGCGCCCCCATCCCCAATGCGGCTCTGGATCAGCTCGGCGAAGATGCGTATACTAGAGAAGGGGCTTCCGCAGGCCCCGCTCCGGCCGCCGGGCCGGGCTTTGAGGCTCCCGTCTTTGAAACCGGCGCCGCCCCCCCGATCTTTGAAAGCGGGCCGCTGTCTTCAGCCGGATCGCCCGTGCCGCCGGAGGAGGGGGCCGCCCTGCCCGGCGGGGCGGACAACCCCGATTCCGTGGACGTGCTTCCGGACCTTGAGGCCATGTCCCAGGCTTTTTTGGCCTCCACCCAGGAGGCGGAGCAGGGCGGCGGGGAAGCGGAGGGGGAAAATGACCCTTTTGAGGGGGGGGGACCGCCGGATACGAAGGAGGGTGTCTTTGAAGTATCCGTTTCCGGCAGAAGCAGGGCGCCGGCCCCCTATATTGGGAATAAACCTGTGGCTTTGGAGGGGGACTTTCCACCCAAAGATATAGCTCAGGCTCTACAGACCATACTGAAGCGGGAATAGGCAGCCCCTTAACCGGAGAAGTGCGACAGGCTGCCAGACGGCCCGGAGAGCCTTGATTGAATTCCAGGGCAGCCCACGCGCAGCGGGCAGTCAGACTACCAAGGGAAAAGGCCCCTCCAGGGCGGCGGGTTCTGGGGGCGGCCCGGAAGGATCGATTATGGAGAAGCTCCTCGGGAATAGCCGGAAGGATTATTCCCCGGAAGAAAAAACGGAAGAGGAACTTTGGGTAGAATACCGGGCGACCAGAGACCCGGTTATCCGCGAGGGCTTCATCAAACAGTACGCTCCGCTGGTGAAGTATGTGGCCGGGAAGGTCGCCGTGGGGATGCCCCACAATGTGGAGTTTGATGATCTCGTGGGCTTCGGTGTGTTCGGGCTCATCGACGCCATAGATAAATTCGATCCCGAAAAGAATGTTAAATTCAAGACCTATGCGGTAACCCGTATCCGGGGAGCCATATTCGACGAACTCCGCTCCATAGACTGGGTGCCCCGTTCCGTGCGGCAAAAGACCCGGGAGGTGGAGGACGCCATAGGCGTTCTGGAGGCCCAGTTGGGCCGTACCGCCACGGATCAGGAGATAGCCGCCTCCCTGGGCATGACCGGGGAAGAATTTACCAAGACCATGATGAAGATATCCGGCACCTCCATGCTTTCCCTGAACGATGTGTGGTTTTCCGGGGACGAGAACGACAAGGTTTCCATAGGCGACAGCATAGAATCCCCGGTGAGCCTTAACCCCGATGTCATAGTCGAAAAAGATGAAATACGCCGGGTCATTGTCAATTCAATCAATGAACTTCCCGATAAGGAAAAGAAGATTCTGGTCCTGTACTACTACGAAGATTTAACGTTGAAGGAGATAGGACAGGTACTGGAAGTTACCGAATCCCGCGTCTCTCAGCTCCACACCAAGGCCATACTGCGCCTCAGGGCAAAACTGACCAACATACGCAAGGGAATCGTCTGACAGGCATGAGGGGGATTCGTGGACTTTATCCAGCTTCAGCAGAAAATAAAGGAAAGGCTCAAAGAGGATAGGTCCGTCCGCATTATCAATGCCGAAGGCCCCACCATAGAAGCCGCGGTTGCGCAGGCGGCGACACTGCTGGACATACCGGTACGGCGCCTTGAATACGAGGTGCTGGAGCGGGGCTTCCCCGGTTTCCTGGGAGCGGGAAAAAAGATATGGAAGATCAGCGCCTACGAGCGGGCCCGCCTTGAGGAAGACGCCGGGGAAGAGGAAACCTTCGATGAGGCCTTTGCGGACGGTGAGGCGGCGGAGGAGGACCGGGACGGGGATTGCTTCGTCCAGCTTACCCGGGAAGGAGTCATGCTCAAGGTAACGCCTCCTGAGGGCCGGGGCAAGCGGGTTTCGGAAGCCCGCGCCCTGACGCTGGTAAACAGCCGGCCCATAAACAATTTGGATGCAGCGCTCCTTGCCACGGTCGTGAAACAAGCGAAGTCCTCCTACGTCCGGGTGGCCGATTTTACGCGCAGCCCGGCCAACGACACCTCCATCGAAGTGGAGCTCGCCGAGCAGGACATGAAAGCCTGGATGCGGGTTACCGCCCCCGGTCCGGGAGGCTGCGATCTCAGCGCGGAAGAGTACCTCAGCCAGATCAAGGCCAACCGGATTTACTACGGCCTTAAAGAGGATTATATCCGGGATTTTGCCGACCGCCCGGTCTATCGGGAAGCGGTGCTGGTGGCGGAGGGGATCAAGCCCGTCAACGGACGGGACGCCTTCATACAGTACAATTTTGAGACGGTGCCCAACAAGGTCCGTATGCGCGAGGGCGCCGACGGGCGGGTGGATTTCAAGCAGCTAAACATCATCCAGAATGTGGTTCAGGGGCAGCCCCTGGCCCGGAAGGTTCCCGCCGAGGAGGGGGTGGACGGAATGTCCATTTCCGGCACCCTGCTTCCCGCCAACGACGGCCGGGACATAGACCTGCCCCTGGGCGTGAATGTCCATGTTGCGGAGGACGGCGTTACCATCGTGGCGGACATAAACGGCCAGGTGGTCATGTCCGGGGACAAGATCAATGTGGAGCCTTCCTACATAGTGCAGGGGAATGTGGGGCTTAAAACCGGAAACATAGACTTCCTGGGCAACGTGATAATCAACGGCAATGTGGAAGACGGATTCTCCGTTAAATCCGCGGGGAACATCGAAGTCAACGGCATGGTGGAACGGGCGCAGCTTGAGGCCGAAGGGGACATCATCATACACCAGGGGGTTACCGGAAAGGGCAGCGGCGCCATACGGGCGGGCCGCTCCCTCTGGGCCAAGTTCATTGAGAACAGTATCGTTGTGGCGGGCAACATGGTCGTGGTGAATGACGGCATCGTCAACTCCCATGTCGACGCCTTTGGCCGCATCGTGGTTCAGGGCAAGCGGGCCAACATCGTGGGGGGGCGGCTCAGGGCCAGCGAGGAGATCATGGCAAAGGCCATAGGCAGCCCCATCAGCGGCACCGAGACGATCTGCGAGGTGGGCTACGATCTCAAGGCCAAGCTCCGCTTCGATCAACTCAGCGCCCGGAGCGAAGAGCTCGCGGAGGAGCTGGAGGAGCTGGAGCACAACCTCCAGGCTCTGATCAACATCAAGAAACAGCGCAAGGGCCTTCCCGATGAAAAGGAACAGGAGCTGCGGGACATGACCCAAAAACGCCAGGCCATGATCGCCGAAACACGGGCTCTGGGCTACGAGACGGCCAAGTTAAAGGAGATTCTGGACCAGAATACCGTGACGGGCAAGATATCCGCCTCGGACAAGGTCTACTCCGGGGTAAAAATAGTCATCCGGGACATACGGGAGGATGTGCGCAACGACTTCAGCGCGGTAAGTTTCAGCCTGGAAAATGGCCTGATACGGGTCAACAAGTACGAGGAGCCCGGCGAGGAGCTACAGAGGCAGATAGATGCCAATTCAACCGATTGATCTTCAGACTCTCTTTACCCAGCTCGATAAGGTTGGCAAGAATCAATCCCTGCAAAAAGAAGGGGCCCAGCTCCAGGCCGCGGTCCAGAGCGCCCAGCTTCAGAAAAAGACCGAAGAAAAGGACCACACGGTGAACGAAACCCACGACACCGGCGAGGGCACGGAGCGGATCAAGGACAGGCCGGGCCGGGGCCGTTCCGGCGGCGGCTACTACCGGGGCAGGGAGCATACGGAAGACGAAGAGGACCCCTCCACGGACTTCATCCGGGACCCGGACCTGGGCAGAAATCTTGATGTAAGCGGTTAAGGGTCATGACCCCCTCTTTCTTTATTTCCGCCGCGGCCCTCGTCGTATCCTGCTTTTCCTTCCTCTTCCTCCTGCGCTACCTCCGCCGGCGCACCGGCGAGGAGCGTATTCTGGCGGAATTCCGCGATGAGATAGACGGCATGATAACGGAGTTGAACGAGGCCACCGTGCGGGACGAGACCCTGGTGGAGCAGCGTATACGGACCCTCCGCGCCCTCCTGGAGGACACGGACCGGCGTATCGCCACCTACGTGCGAGAACTGGAGCGCCGGCAGGCCCAGGCGGCGGCGCTGGACGAATCCGGCCTGAGCCTTGCCGGGGAGGGGGATTCGGGGGCGGAGGAAAAGCCTCCCGCCGCGCCGCGCCCCCCCGCAACGCCCCCCGAAGCCCCCGCCGGGGGGCCTTTTCAGGCCGCTCCCGCAGCAGCGCCTCCGCCCGGCGAGGTGCACCCCCGGATACGGCGCGCCGCCCGGCAGATCATTCCCAGCCCCAAACCCTTTGCGGAACGGGCCATGGAACTCTACCGGGCGGGCCTCTCCCCCGGCCTCATCGCCTCAAAGCTGGGCGTTACCGTAACGGAGGTGGAACTCACCGTAACCCTGGCGAAGCGGAAGGGCTCCGCCCAGGAAGACCCCGGTCCGGAGGCAACGTAGCACTGGGCTATACTTGTGGATATGCCGTATTAACAGGTCTGAAATCAGGGAGAACCACGGACGGCACGGACAAAGAGGGAATTTTAAACAAAAAGTCAGTGTAGTCCACTTTTCCTTTAAAACTGGCGGAAAAGTGGTTAATATTTTCTTCGCCCTACCCGCAGCTTAATTGCAGACTCCGTACTAGAGCTGGAAGCGGACTCCCAGCGTCACCCCGTAGCCCAGGGCGCCGAAGTTGAAGTTGTTCCCCGTACCGGCCATGACGGAAATGTCCAGCTTTATGACGGCCATGTTAAAGGCAATGCCGCCGAAGAAGCGGAGCCCAAAGCCCTCTACTTCCTTAATGGACGAAAAACCGGCGCTGCCGTCAAACTCCACACCGTATTCTGCCGCAATATCGTCCAGCGTTGCGCCGCCGGAGGGAGTTATCGCAGCCTTTGCCGTATAGCCCGCCTTTGTCCGGGCATAGTTCAGCCCCACCCCGCCGTAGGGGGTAAAAAGAATGAAGGACTTTGAAATCTGGGCCTTGAGTTCAAAACTCAGCGTCTCCCAGGAAAATTCCAGGGAAGGGTCAACCAGCGACAGGGTGGCGCCGGAGCCGAAAGTGCTCGGGTCCAACTCAAAGTTAAGATCACCCACCCTGGCGAGGATTCCGCCGGAAAGATAGTTTACCCCAAAACCCAGGGACACCGCGGGAATCGCCAGGCGGTCCTTGAGCAGCGCGTAACGCAGGTCCCCGCCCACCAGCAGGTAGCGCAACTGGAAGTCATCGCCGCCTGCGGGGGGAAAGTAGCCTGCCTTGACGCCCAGATCAAAGGGCAGCACAAAGCCCCCGATGCGCCCCTCCACCGTGTAGCCCGGATTGGGAAAGACGCCCGCCGGAAGCTGGGGAACACCGAAAGAGGTCAGCAGACCGTTTAACTTTTCGGTCTTGATCGTCGTTATCCCCGCGGCCAGGCCCGTGCCAAAGTGGGGCGGCACGCCCAGCAGTTGTCCAATGTACGCGTCCGACCAGTTAAGCCCCAGCGTGGAATTTAACGGCAAAGAATCGGCCATTTGGGTGGAAAAGGCGTCAATGCCATCTTTGAGTTCCTGAAAGGAGTTTTGGGCAAAAGCCGGCCCCGCCGCCAGCAAAACCAACGCAAGAACGAGAGGCCGCACCGCCGGAAGGGCGCCGCGGAATCTTTGACTGTATATTCTCATGGGTTAAGTATAGGGATTCTCCGCGCCGAATTCCAGAGGAGGGGAAGAGGGGCGCATCCCCGCCGTTTCACGGCGGGGACCGGGCTATCGCTCCAATCTTTTTTGCCCTCCGGGCAAAAAAGGATTTCCGCTCTATCCCTTGCGCGGGCCCGCCTTTGGCGGGCAGACCTGGCGGCGCTGATCCGCCGGCAGTAGCAAAACTGTTACCGGGTACGGAAAGCACAACAGGAATCTTGCCGCGCCCCCTGACGGGCCCTGCAAACGCAAACCTTGCGGGCGAACCTTCCCCGGTAACCCTCCCTCCTCCCTTATCCCTCCGAATGTCAAGAAGTTAAGAAATTTTGTCCACGGATTTTCACCGATTTTAACGGATTAAAAAGGTTTTGGAACTAAAATCCGTGTGGTCCGTGTAAATCCGCGGACTGTTTTTATTTTCCTACCGCTTAACTTGCCGGCAGTGTTATCTCCCCCTCCCCTCCTCTTTGCAAAATACGCTGCCATATGTTATAATATGCGGTATATTGCATTATATTCTTAAAGGCGCGGGGCGCCGGGACGGGGCTTATGAACATTACGGAAACCATGGCGGAGCTGGTCTTGCAGATAGGAATCCTTCTCTTTGGGGTGCGGCTCTTTGGCGGCGCGGCGCGGCGTCTGGGGGCCCCTCCTGTGTTGGGGGAGCTGCTGGCGGGGGTAGCGCTGGGGCCCTACGCGCTGGGAGCCCTTCCCCTCCCCCTCTTTCCCCGGGGGCTCTTTCCCCTGGCTGAGGGGGCCCTGGCGGTAAGGCCTGAGCTCTACGGCTTCGCCATGGTGGCCTCCATCATACTGCTCTTTACTTCCGGGCTGGAAACGGACCTCAAATCCTTCCTGCACTACTCCGTGGCGGGCAGCCTCATAGGGACCGGAGGGGCGCTGCTCTCCTTTGCCGCGGGGGACCTTACCGGAGTCCTGCTGCTCGGGGAGGGCCCCCAGTCGCCCCGCTGCCTCTTCCTGGGAATAGTCTCCACGGCCACCTCCGTGGGAATAACCGCACGGATACTGTCGGAGAAAAAGAAGATGGACTCCCCCGAAGGCGTTACCATCCTCGCCGCGGCGGTGTTCGACGACGTGCTGGGCATCATCATGCTGGCGGTAGTCATGGGCATAGCGGGGCTCGGGGAGGGGAGCGGCGGCGGGGCCATTCTGGGCATAGCGGGAAAAGCCCTGGGGATATGGCTCGGCTTCACCGTGCTGGGCCTCGTCTTTTCCCGCAGAATAGCCTCGTTCCTCAAACAATTCAGGAACAGCCAGGATTTCTCGATTCTTGCCCTGGGAATAGCTTTACTGTTGGCGGGCCTCTTTGAAAAGGAGGGCCTTGCCATGATCATAGGCGCCTATATCGCCGGGCTCTCCCTCTCCAAAACCGACATTGCCCCGGTAATCCTCGACAGGCTCCGGGGACTCTACGCATTCTTTGTCCCCCTTTTCTTTGCCGTCATGGGAATGACCGTGAATGTACGGAGCGTCCTCGATCCGCCGGTGCTGATCTTCGGGGCCCTCTACACCCTGGGAGCGGTCATAGCCAAGATGGCGGGCTGCGGCGGCCCGGCGCTGCTCCTGGGCTTCAACATGAAGGGGGCCCTCCGCATAGGCGCGGGCATGACGCCCCGGGGGGAGGTGGCCCTGATCATAGCCGGCATAGGGCTGGCCTCGGGAATCCTCGACGCCCGGCTCTTCGGCGTCATAGTCGTGATGACCTTCGCAAGCACCCTGGCGGCGCCGCCCCTCTTCAGCGCCGTCCTGGGCATACCCGGCGCGGGGAGCCGGAGGCCCGTCAAGGGGGGCGCCGAGTCGGCGCTCTGGGAATTCGGAAACCGTGAAATCGCCGGCCTGGTGGCGGTTTCCCTGCGCAGGAATCTCCGGGCGGAGGGCTTCTACGTCCAGGTAATGAACGCCGCTGAAGGAATCTCCCAGGCCAGGAAGGACGACATAGTTCTGGGGATCACCCAGGGGGAGAGCAGTATCACCGTTGTTACCGGCGGGGCCTCCATGCCCTTTGTAAAGACCGCCGTCTATGAAGTGATAGTGGAGCTGCACGATCTGATGCGGCAGCTCAGGGAAAGCGCCGGCCCGGAGGCCCTGAAGCGGGAACTGGCGGACCTCCCCGGCTCTCCGGGCAAGGGCGGCCTCCTGAATCTGATACGGGCGGAATGTATAGAGCCCGCCCTCCGGGGGAACACCAAGGAGGAAGTGATCACGGAACTGGTGGGCCTCCTCCACGCCCGCGGCAAGGTCGAAGACCGGGATCAGGCCCTGAGGGATGTCTTTGCCCGGGAAAAGATCATGAGCACCGGTATGCAGAACGGTATAGCCCTGCCCCACGCCAAAACCGAAGGTGTGGAGGAGTTGCAGGCAGCGGTGGGCATAAAGAAGGAGGGCCTGGACTTCGGCTCCCTGGACGGCGAAAAATCCCGGCTCTTCATCCTGGTGCTTTCCCCCAAAAAGGTGAGCGGCCCCCACACGCAGTTCCTTGCCGCCGTCAGCTCCGTGCTGGGCAGCGATTCCCTGCGGGAGGAGGTGATCGGGGCCGCCTCCGCCGAAGAAGCGGCGGCGCTGCTGCGGGGCTCTCCGGCTGTTTGAACTAAACTTGACCCACAATTCCAGCCTGAATACAAATCCCCAAAAATAGGAACCACGAAGTCCAAGACGTACAGAGAAAGACCAAGAGTTACACTTTTCCGTTGCGGGTTAAGGAAAAAGATGAAGTTCTGTCCTCAACCTTATTCGCCTTCGTGCTCCTTGGTGGTTTTTTTCCTCATTCTTATTTATGGGTCAAGTTTAGCTCTTTGAAAGGGGCAGGGCCGTGAAAGCCGCCGGACGCTGCTACGGGGTCTGCCGGTCCCGCAGTTCCCGGGAGAGGCGGTAAAAAGCGCCGAGTCTATCCGGCCCGGCTATATCCGTCCGCAGCCCCTCAAACCTCAGGGCAAACGGCTCCAGGTAGACCAGCGTTTTCCCCGCAAAACCCAGGCGGACAAAAAGCCCCTCCTCCCCCCCGGCTGCTTACCGCCCCCTCCAGGTTGACCAGGGCAAGGTCGGAAGACGCAAGCAGATCCGCGGCGCCCCCAAAAATACCCCTGGGCCCTTCCCGGAAAAGAATCTCTTCCGCCCCCCGCCCCAGCATCAGATCCCCCGCCGCGCCTATCCAGACTATCCCCGGCGGATCTTCCACCAGGGGTTTGGGAATTTCCCCCACATATTTTTCCAGGGCGGCGATCCCTCCCAAAATCCGCCGCCGGAGGCTTTTCCCCCTTGTTTCATTCCCCGGCGGCGCCCAGGACTAAAAAAAATCCAGGATGATCGCGGCCTTCGCGGAGGCGGCCTCTCCGCCCCCCGTCTCGGGCACAAAACCCGGCCCCAGGGACTCCCAAAGCCCGGAATCCCCCAGGACCCCCTTCAAAAAAGCTTCTTCGCCGGGAAAATCCCCCTCCATATTCAGGGCTATAAGCACCGCTTCTTGCGCCGGGCAGGAAAAAAAGAGGAAAACTGAAAGAAATATTCCGAAGGGTAAGGCCGCGCGGAATCTCATACTCCCAAAATACACCGTAATCCGCTAAAACAACAGGATAAGCGCCGGCTCTGGACCACTCGACCTCAGAGAAGCGAAGGGTTAAGATACTGTTGAATATGAAAAGCCTTTTTGATCTATATGCCGGGGTTCTGTTGCTCTGCCTTTTGCCCGGCAAGGGTTTTGCCGCAGGCACGGGCGTCGAGGCTCCGATGTCCGCCTATGAGGTTTCGCAAAAATGGATGAACATGGAAACCGAATTGCTGAACTATGTTAGCGCAAGGCCTCCTTCGGAGGTCAGACCTCCGGAGGAGGCCGGACCTCCCGCCGCAGAAAAACTATTGGCCGCGCTGGATGATTTTAGCAAATCGGTAGACGGGTTTCTTCAATCCCCGCTCTATGAAAGCGGCCGTTTAACCCCCTTTTCCCAAACGGACACCACGGGAAATATAACTCCCCTGATAGGGGAACTGGAGCGGGCGATCCGGGCCGGACAAACCGGCGCCGTTTTGAATTTGTCCGGGGAAATCCGCAAAGAGCTCGCCCGGTGGTTGTATCTGGATTCCGCCATGGCCGATACCATTCACCTGAAATACTTTTACCAGTTCATTGTTTTGATTACGCTTATCGTTATAATGTCGGTGCTGGTATGGCGGCTCACCGTGTCGCTGGAAAAAGCGCGGGTCAAGGGTAAAGAGAGCGCCGCCTTTTCCCGCCAGGTGGTGCTCGGGCAGGAACAGGAACGTTCCCGTATCGCCCGGGAACTGCACGATTCGGTGGCCCAGGAATTGAGCGTCCTGGAAATGAAGGTTTCACAGATCCTATACCGCGTTGGCCCCGGCGATCCTTCCGGTGAAATACAGGCGCTTTGCAGCGGTTTAAGCGCCGGCCACACGGAGCTTATCGCCAGGATACGGGCCATCTGCAATGACCTGGCGCCGCCGGAATTCCGCCACCAGGGGCTGGCGGACGCGCTGCGCAAACTTTGTTACGATTTTGAAAAAGCCGCGGGAATAGAGTGCCGCATAACGGTCCCCGAAGGCTTCAGCGCCGGCCCCATGCCGGTCCAGATGCAGCTCCAGTGTTTCCGGCTGGTGCAGGAGGCCCTGGCGAATATCCGAAAACACGCGGAGGCAAAAGAGGCCACCGTGGTTCTGCGAAACGCTGACTACGGCGGGAAGCCGGCCCTGCTGATCTGCGTCTGTGATGACGGCAAGGGCTTTGCCCCTCCCCAGTCCGCCGCTGATACGGCCCGTCTGCCTTCCCCCGCTCAGGCAGATTCTCCCGGCCATTTCGGAATCCGGGGAATGTATGAGCGCATCGCCATACTGGGGGGAAGGCTCAGTTTTATAAGCGAGGAGGGCGAAGGGACCATGGTAAAAATTGAGGCGCCGCTGGTATGAAAATCGTAAAAAATGCCGCGTTCTGCGTTTTAGCGGCCTTTACCGTGTATTCTCTCAATGCTTCGTTCAGCTTTCTGGCGGTTACGGTACTCGGCCTTCCCCTGTTTCTGGATACCCTGTTTACCTGCGCCCTGGCCTTTACCGTAGGCCCCCTGCCGGGAATCTCCATTACCGTCATGAGCTATTGCATCACGGGCACGGTCCGTTACTTCCGGTTCGGAGACCGGGGGACCTACCTCTATGCCCTGTGTGCCGTCGCGGAGGTATTGTTGATATACGGCTTCCGCCGCAGGCGTGCGCGCCGGGAAAAAGCCGGCGTCCCGGACGAAGGCGATTCGCTGCTCAGTACCGTGTCGGCGCTGCTCCTGTTGTACCTGCTCACCTGCATGATCGTAAGCCTTATCGGGGGCATGGTTGACTGGACCATCGCGGTTACCCTGGGCCCCGTGGACAATGTGGCGTCGGCCTATACTTTTTTCAAGATGGGCCTGCTGCGGAACAGGCTGCCCCTT
>JAISQV010000106.1 GCA_031273985.1 Spirochaetaceae bacterium
GATAGCCCGGTCCCCGCCGTTTGCCCGCCCGCCGGGCAAACGGCGGGGATGCGCCCTGATTATCTTTATTCCGAAATTTGCGTTCTTCCCCGGAAAAGCGCTGACCCGGGGAAGGCCGGCAATTTGTCCGTTACATTTGTCATTTTGGCAAAGCAAAGCCCTTCTTTGAACCCGAATTATCAGTATGCGGATTGAAAGGAGTATGCCATGAGGAACAATTTGTTTCTGGATTCCTTCCTAGACCGGTACAAGCAGGGGGAATTAAGCAAGCGGGAGCTGGAAGGGGCCATTTTTGATCACATTTTGAAGAATCGCGGCCGTTTTTTTCTTCTGGATTTTAGCTGGGATGAGTGCGCCGATTTTTTGTCCTGGTTTTACGACCGTCTGGGCGGCGTCATTGATCATTACCGGCAGGAGACGGGGGCTTCTTTTACGACCTATATGATGTCCGTGATACGGTATTCGGCCCGGGATTACAGGCGCAAGGAAATTGAGCACCGGCTGATCGAACGGGTCTACTGGGAGGCCGCGGCGGAGGATCTTTCGGTGCACAGCGCCGAACCGGCCTATCTGGAGGAAAGGGAGGCCGGCGGGGAGCGCGAGGCAAGGGAGTTCCCCGTCCTGGGGGAGACTGTCTCCAACCCCAAGCAGGTGCTTATTCTGCTGTTGAAATCGTACAATATGCTGTCCGATGAATTTGTGCTCCGGGCAGCGCCGCTGCTGGGAATAGGGGGAGAGGAGCTGCTGCATCTGGTGGACGAGCTCCGCAGTATGCGTATTGAACAGGATTCGCATATACGGAATTTCAGGGAACGTATTTACTGTCAGTATTACCGCTGTAAAACATTCATGCGCCGGTATCATGCCGCCCCCGAGGGGAGTAACCGGAAGGCCCTGCTGCAGCGCCGCCTGGAACGGGCGGAGAAGAGGCTGAAAAACATGAAGGATTACTACAAGACCCTCAAAACGGGGGCGAGCAACCGGCAGATAGCCAAATTGCTGGGTGTTCCCAAGGGGACGGTGGATTCTAACCTTTCCGCCATAAAGCGGAACGAACGGGACGGCGACGGGGAGGCCCCGGCCCCTGTACGCCGGAGGAGGCCGCGGCGCTAGGTACTGGAGGCGGTGCCGGCGCACATATAAACAAAAACAGTCCGCGGATTTACACGGATTTTTCGCTCCAAAATCTTCTTAATCGGTGAAAATCCGTGAAAATCTGTGGGCAAAAATTTATATGTACGCCGGCCCTGAAACGAGGGATGACAAAACGCCGGTTTTGCAGCACTATAGCGGTGCCGCGGGCTTATGTTGGCGGGAGCTAACAACAGGCGGCGGCCCGGCGAACCGGGCAAGGAGGCGGTATGATCCTTTCAAAGGCGCTCTCGGCGCTATCCATCGCGGCGGGCTTTGTCTTTCTCGCGCTGGGCATTATAGGCATTGCGCTTCCGGTACTGCCCGCCACGCCCTTTCTGCTCGCGGCGTCCTTTTGCTTCCTGAAAGGCTCCCGGCGGCTCCATGCCCGGATCATGTCCAACCGCTTTTTGGGCCCCCGTATAGAGCGGCTCCGCAGTGCGGGCCTGACGGCAAAAGAAAAAATCTCCGTCTATCTCTTCGCCTGCGCCCTCATCATTCCCATTATCGTACTGACCCGTTCCCCGCATCTGCGGATATTCCTGATCGCCCTCCTCGTCATCAAGGCCCTTGTCTTTCTGCGGATAAAAACAGCGCCGGCCCCGGAAAAGCCGCCGGGTCCGGGCTTCTTGCCGCCGGCTGAAGAACTGCCTGAAGGCTCCGGCGCAGCCCGCAAGTCCTGAACGCCCGGAATAGTTAGGCAATCATAACATAATGCCTCATGTTATGCACGAGTTTCAAAATAAAGAAATTTAACCACGGACGACACAGCACGGACAAAGAGGGAATTTCGAGCAAAAAGTCCGTGAGGTCTACTTTTCCTTAGTTCCATAGCGGAAAAGCGGTTAATAATATTTCCCTGCGTAACTTGAGATAATGCGCGGTTTCCGGGGGCGGGGCGCAACTTTCGGGGGCAGGGCGTGTCCCTACTGGCATGAGCACATCGACAGAGAACATCATGTTGCGCCCCGGGAAGGCGCGGGGGAGCGAGGCGCTGAAACTTCCCTTCCAGACCACGGGGGAGGAAATCGCCAACTCCGTACTGCACGGGCTGGGAGTGATCCTCTCCGCCGCGGGATTCACGCTGCTGGCGCTGCGGGCGGAGGGGCATATAGGCGGGTTTCCGGGGGGCGGCATGGCGAAGGCCGGCTACCTGATCTACACCGCCACCATGCTGGTCATGTTCCTGGCCTCCACGCTGTACCACGCGGTTCAGCACCAGGGGGCAAAACGGGTGCTCCGGGTGCTGGATCATTCCGCCATCTACCTCCTCATCGCGGGGACCTACACGCCCTTCTGCCTCGTGGCCCTCCGGGGCGTCTGGGGCTGGGCCTTTCTGGGGGCCGAGTGGGCCCTGGCCGCGGCGGGCATCACCCTCTACGCGGTCAACTGGAAATTCCTCAAGAAAGCGGAGCTGGCCGTGTACATCCTGATGGGCTGGGCCATCGTTGCCGGCTGGGGCCCCCTGAGCCGCGCCCTGAGCCGGGAATGCCTCATCTTCCTCATCGCGGGCGGGGCGGCCTACACGCTGGGCACCTTCTTCTACTCCCGCCACGGCAAACGCGGCGCCCATGTGGCCTGGCACGTATTCGTTCTGGCCGGGGCCACGCTGCACTGGCGCAGCATCTGGCTGATGAGCGCCGCTTAGTAAGTTAGGGGGGAGAAGTTAGGAAAGAGGAGAAGAGGGGCGCGGGAGAAGGCCGGGGGGCGTTACACATAAGATTATAACCACAGACCACACGGACGACACTTTCCCATTAGTTTTTGAGGGAAAGTAGACTATTGCTTCGATAACCTATCCTGAATCTACAAGAATCCCCGTAATTCGCGGGGTTAGGGTGGAAGAAGCTACGATTTCAGGCGAAAAGTCTACTTTTCCTTAACCCGTAGCGGAAAAGTGAGGTCTGCTTTTCCTTAGTTCCATAGCGGAAAAGTGTGGTCTACTTTTCCTTTAAAGCTGGCGGAAAAGTGGTTGATTTCTTGCTTAAATGTACGCATATGGGGCCGAGCCCCCTACGCCCGGCCCAAGGTGCCGGGCTACCCCCTCAGCGGGGGAGCACGAAGGGCAGCCGCAGGCTGTCTACCGAAAAATTTGGCCTGCTCCGGCGCAAGTAAATTCCCCGTTTACCATAAGTACCCTCCGCCTTTAGGCGGAGGAGTGCGCCGCAGCCCCCGCAACGCCCCCGTTGGGGGGCTCGATGCCCCCCAAACCCCCTAGCCCGGGGGGATGCGCCCAAAGGGGGAAGCCCGGCCCGGAGAGTTAGCGGTCCCGGCGTACCTTGCCCAGA
>JAISQV010000152.1 GCA_031273985.1 Spirochaetaceae bacterium
TCGGTGAGTTTCGAGGGGGACCGTATCGAGAACCAGTATCTGAATTTCCAGTCGAAGATTTCCGCGCCGCTGGAGAGCCCCGAAGTGGTTATCTCCAAGAGTGATGTGGTCTTTGCCGCGCTGCCCCACGGGGTGGGGGAGTCCTACGCCAAGGCCTGCGTGCAGATGGGGATTTCTTTCATAGACCTGTCCGCGGATTATCGTTTTGACGATGACGAGGCGACCTTTACCGCGTGGTACGGCAAGGCCTACAAGTTTCCCGAGCTGCGGAGCCGCTCCGTCTACGGGCTGCCGGAGTTGAACCGGGCCAAGATCCGCGCCCTGGCGAAACAGGGGCCGGTGATCATCGGGAATCCGGGCTGCTACCCGACGGGGGCCTCCCTGGGGATCATCCCCGCCCTGGTCAAGAATATAGCGGGGGAGGGGACGGTGATCGTCAATGCCGCGTCGGGAATCACCGGCGGCGGGCGGGAGCTTTCCCGCTCTTTTCATTATTCCGAGTGCGCCGATTCCGTGGGGCCCTACAAGGTGGGCTCCCACCGGCACACGCCGGAGATAGCCCGCAACCTGGAGGCTGCCGCGGGAAGGCCGGTGCCGCTGATTTTTACCCCCCACCTGGCCCCCATGAACCGGGGTATTCTCAGCACGATCTACATACCCCTGTCGGATTCCTGGAAGACCCCGCCATCGAAGCCCGGCGAGGTGCGTCCCCCCCGGCCCGAGGTGGAGGAGCGCTTGGTCAAAATCCGGGATGTCTATGCGTCCTACTATCAGGACGAGCCCTTCGTGCGGGTGCTGCCCCACGGTGCGGCGGCATCCTCCGGGCGGGTGCGGCAGTCCAATATTTGCGATATATCCATACACCTGGATCAGACCGGGACTACGCTGATCGTGATCACCGCCATAGACAACATGGTCAAGGGGGCGGCGGGCCAGGCGGTGCAGAACATGAACATCATTCTGGGTTACCCGGAAACGGAAGGATTGGAATATATTCCTTCACTTTTTTAGTACAGGGTCTGTAATTAACTTGTGAGTAGGAGGAAGAGAATGGTAACCACAAAAAGCACGAAATTTTTGTGTGAAGTCCGGGCTCCATCCTACTGTCAACAAGTTAAGCGGGGGGAAAAGAAAAATAGTCCGCTGATTTACACGGATTTCCCGCGCGCGGGCACGGATTTTTCGTTTCAAAACCTTCTTGTCAGTGAAAATCCGCGAAAATCCGTGGACGAAATTTCTTAACTTGTTGACATTGGGCTCCATCCGGAAGAATTGAAGAGTTCGACATTGCGATTTCGTGTATTTCGTAATTCTTCCTGATTTTAGACCTGTTACTACGGCATATACACAGGTATAATACAGACTGTGTACTAGGAGGAAACTATGAAGGAGATTGAAGGCGGGGTCTGCGCCCCTGCGGGGTTTTCCGCCGGCGGTATACGCTGCGGGATCAAGGCTTCATCGCAGAAGCGGGATCTGGCGCTGATCTATTCCGACAGGCCCGGCAAGTCCGCGGCGGTGTTTACCAGCAACCAGGTCAAGGCCGCCGGAGTGCTGCTTACGAAGGAGCATCTTGCCGCCGGGGGCATACGGGGGGTGATCATCAATTCGGGCAACGCCAATGCCTGTACCGGCGAGGCGGGCCTGGCCGCGGCGCGGCGTATGGCGGAGCTGGCGGCGGAGAAAATTTCCTGTTCCTGCCAGCCGGCGCTGCCGGAACAGGTGGCCGTGGCCTCCACGGGGGTCATCGGGGTGCCCCTGCCCATAGAGCGGATTGAGGCGGGGATGGATGACCTGATCGCTAGCTGCTGCGCCGCCCCGGAGGGGAACGACGCGGCGGCGGAGGCGATCATGACCACGGATACCCGGAAAAAAACCGCCGCCGTGGAATTTGAGATTCGCGGCAAGCCCGTGCGCATAGGGGCCATGGTCAAGGGATCGGGGATGATTCATCCCAACATGGCCACCCTCCTGGGTGTCTTTACCACCGACGCGGCGCTGCGGGGGCAGGCGCTGGAAACGAGCTTCCGGCAGGCCGTGGGGCGGAGTTTCAACCGGCTCAGCGTGGACGGCGACACCTCCACCAACGATATGATTCTTGTCATGGCCAACGGCGCTGCGGAGAACAGCCCGATCAAGGAAGGCAGCGCCGAGTACGAGATCTTTTCCGCAGCCCTGGAAAGTCTCTGCGTCAAACTGGTGCGGGAGCTGGCCCGGGACGGGGAGGGGGCCTCCCGGCTCCTGACGGTAACGGTGAACGGGGCCGCCACGGAGGAAGACGCGGCGGCGCTGGCCCGCTCCGTGGTATCCTCCAACCTGGTTAAGGCGGCGATCTTCGGGGCCGACGCCAACTGGGGCCGGGTGCTGAGCGCCCTGGGCAGCGCCGGCCCCGCGCTGGACCCCGCTGCGGTTTCCCTGCGCTTTGCCGGCCCCCTGGGGGAGATCGCCGTGTGCCGGGGCGGTGTTGCCCTGCCCTTTGACGAGGCCGAGGCCAAGCGCCTGCTCCTTTCGGAGGAGGTGGGGATCCTGGTTGATATTGAGGGCGGCGGGACCGGACGGGCCTCCGCCTGGGGCTGCGATCTGTCCTACGACTATGTGAAGATCAACGGGGATTACCGGACTTGATCCGGACTTGATAATGAAGGAAACCGTAACCAACAGCATCCGGGCAGAGATACTGACCCAGGCTCTGCCCTATATTCAGCGATTCCAGGGGAAGACCCTGGTGGTAAAATACGGCGGCAACGCCATGATCAACCGGGACCTCAAGGAGGCGGTGATTCAGGATATTATCCTCCTTTCCTGCGTGGGGATCCGGGTCGCGCTGGTCCACGGCGGCGGCCCGGAGATTGAGTCCATGCTCAAGGCCCTGGGCCGGGAGAGCCGCTTTGTGGAGGGCCTACGCTACACCGACGAGGAGACCATGGACGTGGTACAGATGGTGCTCTGCGGCAGGGTGAACAAGGATATTACCTCCCTCATCGAGAACGCCGGGGGCCGGGCCCTGGGGCTCTCCGGCATAGACGGCGGCCTCCTCAAGGCCCGGCGCCTCAAGGCGGCCTCCGGCGGGGACCTGGGGCTGGTGGGGGAGGTGCTCTCCGTGGAGGCGGAGCTCCTCAATACGCTGCTCAATACGGGGGTTATTCCGGTAATCTCCTCGGTGGCCCTGGGCACGGGGGCGGACGCGGGGAGGAGCCTCAATGTCAATGCCGACACCGCCGCCGCGAAGATCGCCGCCGCCCTGGGCGCGGAGAAGCTCATCCTCATGACCGATGTCCGGGGCCTTCTCCGGGACGTGAAGGACCATGAATCCCTTATCCGGGCGCTGACGAGGCCCGAGCTGGAGCAACTCAAGCGGGAGGGCGTCGTTACCCAGGGGATGATCCCCAAGGTTGACTGCTGCGCCCTGGCCCTGGACGGCGGCGTAAAGCGCGCCCACATCCTCGACGGCCGACTGCCCCACGCGCTCCTGATCGAGCTGTTCACCGATGAGGGCATAGGCACGATGATAGAGTAGCCCCGGCGCGGGCTTTGCGCCGCGGGTGACGGACCCCATACAATAATCAATCCAAAAGAATGGAACCAAAGAGGTGGAATTATGTCAGATGTCTTTATGAATACCTATCACCGGATGCCCGTAACCTTTGTGAAGGGCCGGGGCGCCCGGCTCATCGACACGGAGGGCAAACAGTACCTGGATTTTACCTCCGGCATTGCGGTAAACAGCCTGGGGCACGGGCATCCCGCCCTGGTGCGGGCCCTGCGGGAGCAGGCGGAAAAACTCATTCATACCAGCAATTACTACATGAGCGATACCGCCAGGGCCTTTGCGGAACGTCTCGTGGCGGCCTGCTCCGGCGCGGGAATGGAGAAGGTCTTTCTGGCGAATTCCGGGGCCGAGGCCAACGAGGGGGCCGTAAAAATAGCGCGGAAGTATTCCCTCAAAAAATACGGGGCCGGGCGGCACCGGATAGTAAGCCTCAAGGGGAGTTTCCACGGCAGGACCATCACCACCCTTTCCGCCACGGGGCAGGAAAAGTTTCACCGGGATTTCGGCCCCTTCACCGAAGGTTTTGCCTTTGTTCCCGGCGGGGATATTGAGGCCCTGGACCGGGCGCTGGACCCCTCAAGCACGGCGGGCCTGCTCATCGAGGCCATACAGGGCGAAAGCGGCATAGTCCCGCAGGAGGAAGCCTACGTCGCGGCGGCGGCGAAACTCTGCCGGGAGCGGGACATCCTGCTGATCTTCGATGAAGTGCAGTCAGGAACCGGCAGAACCGGCGCCTTCCTGGCCTGCGAGTACTACCAAAAGGCGGCCGGATTCTCCTTCAAGCCCGACATCGTTACCCTGGCCAAGGGGCTGGCCGGCGGCGTCCCCGTGGGGGCGGTCCTCGCCGGCGGCGCGGCGGCGGAAGTCCTGCAGAGCGGGGACCACGGCTCCACCTTCGGGGGAAACCCCCTGGCCGCCGCGGGGGGCCTCGT
>JAISQV010000203.1 GCA_031273985.1 Spirochaetaceae bacterium
CGCCGCCAGGTCTTGCCCGCCGGAGGCGGGCCCGCGCAAGGGATAGAGCGGAAATCCTTTTATGCCCGGCACGGGCATAAAAGATTGCAGCGATAGCCCGGTCCCCGGTGCGAAGCAGCGGGGATGCGCCCCTTCTTATATTCCCTCCTCCCTCCTAACTGCTCCCTATACTTTCCCCCCCGCTCCCGGTAGAATGGAGCGATCTTGAGGAGGACCGTTCCCGATGGCCAAGTATCCCTTTGATGTGATTGAGCCCAAGTGGCAGAAGTATTGGGAGGAGCACAAGACTTTCCGCGCTGTGGAGGACCCGGCTTTTCCGCCGGAGAAGCGGCGCTATGTGCTGGATATGTTTCCCTACCCTTCCGCCCAGGGCATACACATGGGGCACCCCGAGGGTTACACGGCGACGGACATTTACTGCCGCTATCTGAGGATGCGGGGTTTCAACGTGCTGCACCCCATGGGCTTTGACGCCTTCGGGCTGCCGGCGGAGAACTATGCGATCAAGACGGGGACCCACCCGGCGGCGGCCACCGCGGCGAATGTGGAGCGTTTCCGCGCCCAGATCAAGGCGCTGGGTTTTTCCTACGACTGGGACCGGGAAGTGGATACGTCCAAACCGGAATACTACCGCTGGACCCAGTGGATATTTCTCAAACTTTTCGAGAAGGGGCTGGCCTACGAGGCGGAGACCCCCATCAACTGGTGCCCCTCCTGCAAGACGGGCCTGGCCAACGAGGAAGTGAAGGACGGGCTCTGCGAGCGCTGCGGGACCAGGGTAACGCGCCGGCGGATCCGCCAGTGGATTCTGCGGATCACCGCCTATGCGGAGCGGCTGCTGGAAGACCTGGAGGGCCTCGACTGGCCGGAGCCGGTGAAGCTCATGCAGCGGAACTGGATAGGCCGCTCCGAGGGGGCCAATGTTAGCTTTGCCCTGGAAGGTTTTGACGAGAAGCTTGAAATATACACGACCCGCCCGGACACCCTTTTCGGCGCTACCTACATGGTGCTCTCCCCGGAGCATCCCCTGGTGGATAGAATCACTGCGGCGGAACAGCGGGCGGCGGTCTCGGAGTACCTTGAAAGGGCGGCAAAGAAAAGCGATCTGGAGCGCACGGACCTTGCCCGGGAGAAAACCGGCGTGTTTTGCGGCGCCTGGGCGCTTAACCCCGTGAACGGCGAAAGAATCCCTGTCTGGATAGCCGACTATGTTTTGATCTCCTACGGCACCGGGGCGATCATGGCCGTCCCCGCCCACGACGAGCGGGACTGGGAATTTGCCAAAGCCTTCGGGCTCCCCATACGCCTCGTGGTGTCGGGCGAACCCTGGGACGCGGCGCGGGACTATTCCCCGGAACCCGCCGAATGTACCGTGGCGGACGGCTGGTCCGTCAATTCCGGCGCCTTCAACGGCCTTCCCACGGCGGAGGCGAAGCGGCGCGTCATAGAATGGCTTGAGGGACAGGGCTCCGGCAAAAAAACAGTAAACTACAAACTCCGCGACTGGATTTTCAGCCGCCAGCGTTACTGGGGGGAGCCCATCCCCGTGGTGCACTGCGATCACTGCGCCGGGGAACACGCGGAACACGCCGGATACGCCGAGGCTGCCGCGCCGGGCATCGTGCCGGGCATTGTGCCTTTGCCGGAAAGCGCCCTGCCCCTGACCCTGCCGGAAGTGGAGAGCTACACTCCCACGGGCACCGGCGAGTCGCCCCTCGCGGCCATAGACAGTTGGGTCAACACCACCTGCCCCCGCTGCGGCGGGCCGGCAAAACGCGAAACCAACACCATGCCCCAATGGGCCGGTTCCTGCTGGTACTACCTGCGCTTCCTCGATCCCCGCAACAGTAATACTTTCGCGGACCGCAGCAAAATCGACTACTGGGCGCCGGTGGACCTCTACGTGGGCGGCGTGGAACACGCGGTGCTGCACCTGCTCTACGCCCGCTTCTGGCACAAAGTCCTCTACGACCTGGGCCTCGTCAACACAAAAGAGCCCTTCCAGCGCCTCGTCAACCAGGGCATGATCCTCGGCGGCGACAATCAAAAAATGAGCAAAAGCCGCGGCAATGTAGTCAACCCCGACGACATCATCAAAAGTTACGGCGCCGACGCCCTGCGGGTCTACGAAATGTTCCTGGGGCCCCTGGAAGTCACGAAACCCTGGATCACCTCCGGCCTTGCCGGCATCTCCCGCTTCCTGGAACGCCTCTGGGCCATCAGCGAAAAAGTACAGGGGGGGGAGAACCCCCCTCGCTCCAGCCCCGCCTCCGGCGGGTCTTCCGCTGCCCCCCCAGCGGGGGGAGAAGCCCCCCGCAACGCCCCCCCTCCCGCGCTGCTCAGGTTACTGCATAAAACCATAAAGAAAGTAAGCGCTGACACGGAAAGCCTCAACTTCAACACCGCCATCAGCGCCATGATGGTGTACTCCGGGGAACTTGCGAAACTCGAAGCCGTCCCCGCAGAACTCTGGGAGCCCCTCGTGCAAATGGCCGGGGCCTACGCGCCCCACCTGGGGGAGGAACTCTGGCAGCGCCTGGGCCGCAGCGGCTCCGTGTCCGCGTCCCCCTGGCCCGCCTGCGATGAAAGCCTCACCCTGGACGAGGAAGTTACCGTGGTGGTTCAGGTGAACGGCAAGATCCGGGAACGCTTCACCGCCCCGGCGGGGACGCCCAAAGCGGAACTGGAGAAGACCGCCCTGGCCCTGCCGGGGACGCTCAAGTGGACCGGCGCGGGGGAGATAGTCAAGGTAATTACCGTGCCGGACAAGCTCGTGAA
>JAISQV010000238.1 GCA_031273985.1 Spirochaetaceae bacterium
GTCCCCGGCGGGGACTACGGCGCCTTTATTGAGCGCCGCACCGGACGCCCGCTTGCGGAGGGGGACATTCTCGATCTTGAGGGAAGGGTCCTGGGGCGGCACCGGGGCGCGGCGCGTTACACCCTGGGCCAGCGGCGGGGGCTTGGCGTTGCCCGGAACGAGCCGCTCTATGTGGCGGCCAAATCCATGGAAAGCAATACCGTAACCCTGGGGCCGGAATCTTCCCTCTATTCGGCGCGGCTCAGCGCCCGCGGCATCAACCTTATTGCCTGTGAGAGCCTGGAACGCCCCCTCCGGGTTACGGCAAAGACCCGCTACCTCCAGAAGGAGGAGCCGGCAAGGGCGGAGCAGACCGGGGAGGATTCTCTTACCGTGGTCTTCGACCGGCCCCAGCGGGCCATCACCCCCGGCCAGGCGGTGGTGCTCTACGACGGCGACATCGTGGTGGGGGGCGGGACAATCTCGCAGGCCGGGAATTAAGCGGGTTTTGGAACTGCTTTAATCATCATGCATTAACAAAATGCGCGATGCGCTCCTCCACTGTGCGGCGGCAACAGTGTAAGGCCGGTAGCCCTCCGCGCTAAAGATATACTCCCCGTAATCGAGCCGCTCGGGGGTTCCGGCGACCCCTCCGTCTTCCACGCTGTTGCCGTACTGAAAGTGCCGCACCACAGGCAGGTCAAAGACAGCCCTGCCGTTTCCGTCGGTTTGTACGGTATGTTTATAAGCGTCTTCCGCGGCGGACAGCGTAACGGCCTTGTTTGCCACCGGCCTGCCGTTTCCGTCCGTGAAGGTCAGGGCTTTCCTTTCGCCGTAACGTATCTCCATTTTGCCGGTTCCCCCGTAGAAATGCGGGATCATCTCGGCTTCGGTGATGCCGATGAATTTTGTATCGGCCATGAAGTTTCCCAGGGTGTTCCAGTACCAGAAGCCGAGGCGGACCGGGGCGAAATAGCCGTGATCGCTGTCGTGTTCGATCTTTTCGAGGGTGGTACGGTAGAAGCGGGCGCCGCTGGCGATGCCGTAACCTTCGCCCAGTATGATGTGGTTAACGTTGCTTATGAAGTGATTATCTTCAAATACGACCGCGCTTGGGATCTCTTCGGAGGTCCATCCGCCGCCCTGTACGGTGACGGCGGCGACGGCGTTGTTTGGGTCGCCGTTGTAGAAAAGCCCCCGGTGCTGGCCCAAGGAGGGATCGAAGTTTCCGGGCAGGGCTTCGATTTTTACGGTATTGTTCCGGTACACAATATTCCTGTCCTGGGTACCGTTGGTCGTCCAGATACCCCGGGCCTGGATGCAGCCCTCCTCCGGTTTTAGCACGATGATATTGCCCAGGAAGAGCATATTTTCGAAGACATTGTTGTCGTAGTTCGTAACGCGCATCCCCGCGATCCCTGATTTACGGCTATATTCATCGCTGCGCTGGGTGGGCGCAAATCCGCGGAGATAGATAAAGTTGTTCTCCACACGAATATTGTTGCCCCATCCTGTGCCGATGGGATTGTAGCCCATGCCGAAAACCTTGTTGTCCCTCACGGTGGCGCCGTCCCCTACGCCCAGGGCGAAGCTATTGGTGTCGAAGGAGTCGGAGTAGAGCTCATTGTCCCGGACCAGGGTGCCGCCGTCAATGCCGCGCTGCCGGAAGCGGCGGAGGGAGTTATAGGCTACTTCGGTGTAGGAGGCGGGGTCGGCGACCAGGGCGCGGACCGCCATGTGGCGGTCGGTAACAATGCCGCCGCGGTCGTAGATGACATTGTGGTGGGTGTAACCCCTGCCAACGTACATGCCGGATGTTTGGCCGCTGTAATAGTCGATGGTCAGGCCGGCGATTTCGTTTCTGGTATTGCCGCCCATGTGGAACAGGAAGAGGGGGCCCCGGTTGGCGGTGCCTGTTAAGCCCTGCCTGATAATGCCGTTGTAGATTTTGGTGTTTTCATAATTCCAGAGACCGGCGCGGATGCCCCAGGAGCCGCTTTCATTGTACTGCCCGTCGTATTCGCCGGCGGCAAAGATATTGTCGCCGTTATCGTAGGTGAGGGTATGGCCGTTCAGGTCTATGGTAACATTGTGGGATTTGATATTGATGCCGAGGCCGTCGGAGCTAATGTCTTCCATGAGGACGTAAGTGCCGGGGGCAAAAATGCAGAGGCCGGGGCGGGTTTTGACGCCGGGGCCGGGCTCGGGGACGGCGTAGGTGCTGTCGCCTATGCTTTCACTGTAATGGGTAAAATCTTCCTGGTAAAGTTTGATCTCGGTGGTAAAACTCTTGGTGCGCAGGGTCCTGTCAGGTAAAGCGATGGTAGCGCCGCTGTCGTCTTTGACGAAGACGCGGTAGTGGTAGGTTGTCCCCTCCTTGAGGCCCCTTATGTAGTGGAGGTGGTTGTAGAAGTAGGATTCGGAAACAACGGTATGGCTGCCGTAAGCGGTAGTTTCGCCGTATTCGATGACCGAGACGGAGGGCAGATTGGCGGCAAAGCCCACGGCAAGGGAAGTATAGGACTCGTGTTCCCAGAGGCTGGCCCGCTTGATTCCCAAGGTACTGCCAAAGGCTTCCCTGATAAAGGGCTCCGTATCCGGGGCAAATTTTTCCAGCCGGTAATTAAAGAAATACTCGTAAGAATCAACTGCCGGAGCGGGAAAAGGCTGCGGAAGCGTAAGGTACATTGAAGAAGCGGGAGAGCCTATAAGATCATCCGAAGCGGGGGTGTATCCCGCAATATCGTCCGGATCAGCGGAGTGCCCCAGAAGATCAAGGCCCTGGCCGCAGGACGACAAAACGAAAAGAACCGTCAAAAGACAAGGGACCGTAGCTATTTTCATAAATTATTAAACAGCCGCCCCATAATTTTGTCAAGAGCGGGTTGAATCTGTATCCGCTGGCCCCGGGCCGGGGGGGTACTTGCGCTGATCCCGGAGCGGATCAATTATGATGGCAGGAGGCGCACATGAAAACGCTGGTTATCTACTATTCCTACGAGGGCAATAGCGAATTTGTCGCCGCTCAGATCAAGGCCGCCCTGGGGGCGGATCTTCTGCGCATCGAGACCGAAGATGACAGGAAGCGGACGGGCTTATCCAAGTTCATCTGGGGCGGAAAGCAGGTTTTTAGCCGCGCCCTGCCGGAGCTTAAACCTTACGAGGTTGATATAGGGGCCTACGATCTGATCATTCTGGGCTGCCCGGTCTGGGCGGGCTCCCCCGCACCGGCCCTCCGGAGCTTCCTGGCCCGGACGCCGGTGAAGGACAAGCGCATAGCGCTTTTCGTCTGCCACGGCGGCGGCAAGGGGGAAACCCTCGAAAAGCTCAAGCGGGAGCTCCCCGGCAATACCTTTGTGGGAGACCTGGACCTGGCGAACCCCCTCAAGGGAGACGCCGCCGCGGTGAAGGAGCGGATAAACA
>JAISQV010000263.1 GCA_031273985.1 Spirochaetaceae bacterium
ATACAGCGGCTGGTGAATCAGGGAAATACCGTGGTGATGATAGAGCACAACCTGGACGTGCTGGCCCAGGCGGACCACATCATAGACCTGGGCCCCGAGGGGGGCAACCGGGGCGGCGCGCTGGTTACCACGGGAACCCCGGAGGAGGTGGCCCGGCACCCCGGCTCCTACACGGGGCAGTACCTCAAAAAAGTATTTGCGCGCAGCATCGCAGGGTCCGCCCGTAGATGAAACGCCCCCGTCCGGGGCCGGTCTTGCTGCTGGTCCTGCTGCTTCTTGCTCCGGGAACGGCCGTTTCGCCCCAGGAGGGCGCGGAAGCGGCGGCGGGGACCGCCGAAACCGGGGAAGGGCCGGGACAAGACCTGGCGGCGGAGCAAGACCCGGAACAGGTTTCGGGGGAAAGCCCGGCCCCGGAGCAAGGCCCGGAGCAGCAGGCCCCGGAACTGAGCCCGGAGCAGAGGATTCAGGACATGGACATACGCACCTCCTCGCTGATAGAGCTGGCCGCCTGGTGCCGGAGCCTGGGCCTGAGTGAGGCCGGGGGCCGGGAGGAGCTTGCGGCGAGGCTGCGGGCTCACTTCGGCATACTCCCCCAGGCCGCTGCCGAAGGGGAGGGGCAGCTCATCATCATCGAGTCCGCCCGGACAACGGAATACTTCACCCTGGAGGCGGTGGACGAAGAATACGCCCGGCTCCGGGGCGGCGGGGTAATCAATCTCACGAGCAAGGATGCGACTCACCGTATAGAGGCCCAGGAGATACTCTACAACCGGACCCGTAATGTCATGACCGCCTCCGGCGGGGTGGAGTATGTCCGGGAAGAGGGCGACACGGTGGAAACCTTCCGGGGTGAATCCATCACGGTGAATCTGGACAACTGGGCCTCGGTCTTTTCCGACAGCGTTTCCGAGCGCTCCCTTTCCGGGGAAGGGACCACCTACCGCTTCGCCGGCTCCCTCATCACCCGTTCCGGCGAGGAGGCGACGATCCTCACCAACGCGGTGATCACCAGTGCCTCCACGGACGAGCCGCTCTGGTCCATATCGGCCTCAAAACTCTGGCTGCTGCCGGGCTCGGACTTTGCCATCCTCAACGCGGTGCTCAAGGTTGGGGAAATTCCGGTGCTCTGGTTTCCGGCTTTTTTCTGGCCCGCGGATGAAATTTTCTTCCATCCGGTCTTCGGTACCCGCAGCCGGGAGGGGAGTTTTCTGCAGACCACCACCTACATTCTGGGCCGTCCCAAAAATACCGGCGGAACGGAAAGTTCCATCACCAAAATTCTGGGGAGCGGCGCCGGCATGGAGCAGCGGCGGGAGGGTATCTTCCTGCGCAGTACCGGCAGGAAGCGGCAGGATACCGAGGAGACGCGGCTTGCCCTGCTCCTTGACGTGTACACAAACCTGGGCGCTTTTTTGGGTATGGATCTCTCCATGCCCGGACGGGCGCCCCTGGGCCCCCTGGAATTCGCCGCGGGGATAGGTTTAACCCGGAACGTGTACCTTCCCGAAAACACGCCCTTTCCCAATCTGGACGGCGAAAGCGAATGGAACACTTCCCGGTTTTTTTCGTTCAGCTGGCCCCTGCGTTACCGCTTTATCACTTCCGGTTCCCTTTCAGGCAGACTGGGCTCCCTGTCCTGGAACTTTCCCTACCATTCGGACCCGCTGGTGGACCGGGATTTCATGCGCCGTTCCGAGGCCATGGACTGGATGAAAATGCTCCAGCAGAACAGCACCAGCGAAACAGACGATACCGCCAGCTCCCTGATGAGTACCTATGAGTGGCAGTTAAGCGGCAGCTTCAACCCCCGCCTGCAGTTTCTGGCCCCCGCGGTTACGGACCTCTACCTTTCCAATATTTCCAGCAACCTCCGCTTCGGCCTGGGCATTCCAAACCCGCTGCCTTCGGGCATCTCCGCAAGGCCCCTGCCGGAACTTTCGCCGGACCGTTACTATTACTACCCCGAATCCTTCACCATAGCCTCGGTAAGCGCCGTACTGCGGGGCACCCCCCTTCAGCTTGGACAGAACGCTCAAAGTTCCGCCTCAAACAGCCCCCCGTCCCCCGCTTCGGAGGAGGATCCCTTCGCCCGCATCGGGATCATTCCTTCCCCCTTTGAAACCGCGGAGGCGGCGGAGGAAAGCGAAACCGGGGGGGGCGGGCTTTCGGATCCCGCCGCCCTTTATACGCTGGTTCCCCCGGCGCTGAGCAACCGCTTCGATCTTCCCCGGACAGGGAACGCCGCCCTTAGCTGGGGCTATCAGGCGAATCCTTCCCTCTCTTCGACTCTTGATTTCAGATACGGCGAGTGGAAAAGCGCCGGGGATGTTTCCTGGGACGAAACTTCCTCCATCCTTACCAGTTTCAGGACCGACGGCAGCACCAACATTACCCTGAGCGACAGCGCTACCAGCCTTTACAACCTGAATCTGCAAGTATCGGGGAATCTTGCCTGGCAGGATTATTCCTACATGAACGAAGACGCCCTGGGCTTTGCCACCATAGCCGAGCGGAACGACAAATGGCGGCGTGTCTATAACTCCCGGTCCTTTTCTACCACCGGGGAATCCGCCCTGACCCTGAAGCCCCTGTACTTCAGCCCCGTATGGTCCAACACCAGCGTGCAGTACACCCTGCGGGGGCTTATCGCAAAATCCGTGTACCGCGATCCCCTCACCACCAGTTCCACGGTCCCGCTGGAGGATCCCATCTATGATATTGAGTGGGGCGAGTGGAACAAGGATAGAATCGATCTCCACCAGGTAAGCGCCAACTTTGCCGCGGCCCTGATGGGTAAAACACAATCCCTGTCGGTAACCACCAGCCTGCCGCCGGAGGATACCTACATTACCGGGAACGCCGTTTTCAGGGTCTGGATATCCGAAACCACGATCACCGAAAGAATCACGGAGCCCTTCGATGATGTACTGCGGGTTTTCGAGCCCCTTACGGTAACCGAAACCTTCACCTTTGCCCCCCGTTACACGCTGCAGGGGCGGCTCACCTACGACTTCAAACTTGAGGAATTAACCTGGCTTTCCTCCACCCTTACCCTGGCCGGTTTCAGCGCTTCCTTCACCATGTCCCGGGCCATGACCTACAAACTGGAGCGCAACGCCGCGGACACCCGCTGGGAATGGCAGAGCCGGGAAGAACAGTTCAGCCCCCGGGACATACGCCTCAACTATCAGCAAACATTCAGCAAGAAGGACCTTTGGGGGGGGCTCTTTTCCTTCGACGTGAACACCGGGGCGAGCCTCAGCCTTGACCTGCAGCGTTACACCAGCTCCAGCTTCACCTTCAGGCTGGGCGTTACCCTCAAGGCGGCGGACTTTCTCGACCTCACCATCAGCACCAATTCAGAAAATGCGCGAATCTTCCGCTACCTTCAGGACCTCCCCTTCTTCGATTTCCCGGCCTATCTGCCCGGTGAAACCAATGTCTTCATAGACCTGCTCAATTCCTTCCGCTTCGACAACATGGAGCTGCGGAGGAGTTCCGGCTTTGTACTCAAATCCTTCACCCTTAACGCGGTGCACCATCTGGGAGACTGGACCGCGACCCTGGGTATAACCCTTTCCCCCTACCTCGACACGGCCTCCTCCACGTACCGCTTCAACAACCAGATTTCCTTCCTCGTCCAGTGGATACCCATACCGGAAATCAAAACCAATGTTCAGTACGACAAGGAAGTATGGAGCAAAATCTAACGGCGCTCCGGGCGGAAGCGGCGCAGTTTCTACCTTTGTTTATATGCGCCGGCCCTGGTATCGGTGAAAATATAGCTTGACATGGTTTTCCGCCGGTAGTATTCTAAAAACACCATGGGACCCTGTACGCACAAAAAATCAAACCGATCGAACATTCTTCCGGTTACGACGCGCCTTGCTTTGGCGGCGGTATCGGTGGAAAGGTTCATCCACAGCCACAGTGACCATGAACATGACGGCGGTGAGGGCGAATGTTCCGTCTGTCTGCAGATAAGCATAGCCCGCCAGGTCCTTGACGGCTTGGCGCATATAGCCGTTACGCTGATCGCCGCCTCTGCCGCGCAGCGGAAAGAGCCGGCAAAGATACTGCCCTTCTATTTTTTACTGCCCCTTACGCTTATTTCCCTTAACGTAAAATCCAATACCTGAAATTCTCCCCTGACAGTACCACAGAACGCCGCACCCCGCCTCACAACTCCGTAAAAGCGTTTCGGGAGTTTGCCGCGCTTCGCGCATAAAACCGCATAAAATTGAGGCGGTTCCAAAATGTCAGATTTTGGAACCGCAACCTTAGATGTAAAAGAAAAAGCGGGCTTTAGACCGCTTTTTCGGAAGCCCGTTCCAAAACTAACCGAGTTTTGGAACGGGCTCAATTTACTTTCGTGAATTTTATGCCCGCAAACTTCCCCTTATCATCATCCTTACCCCTGCGGGAACTGCCGCGCCCGGTGCCGTGGTGCGCAGTGTTTCTACCGTGCGGGGAATTCCATGCGGCAGTGATGCCGCCGTGCATCGGGGAGGAGTCTTGAAAAACAGAAAAACTGTCCTGCTGATTCTGGGGAGCACGCTGCTCCTCGTTCTGCTCCTCCTCAAGGGCCTCCTTTCCGGCAGCGTGGACATACCCCTGCGGCAGGCGGCGGCGGTCCTTGCGGGGCGCGGAAGGGGAAGCGTTGCGGCGGAAATAATCCTCGGCATAAGGCTTCCCCGCATGGTAATGGCCCTCGTGGCCGGCATGATGCTCGCCTCCGGGGGAGTCATCTCCCAAGCGGTGTTCCGCAACCCCCTGGCGGACCCCTACATCATAGGGATCAGTTCCGGCGCCGTGGCGGGGGCCTCCCTGGCCTTTATCCTGGGCCTCTCCGATGTCTGGTTCGGGCTCTTTGCCTTCGCCGGTTCCCTCGGGGCCGCCGCCCTGATCTTCCGCATCTCGGGGAACAGGGCGGACACCTCAGCGCTCCTCATCATAGGGGTCGCCCTCTCCGCCTTTCTCGGGGCCCTCAGCTCCTTCGTCATGTACCTGGCGGGACAGGATTCCTACCGGGTCATGATATGGACCATGGGCTACCTCGGGGCGGCGTCCTGGTTCAGGGTAGCCCTGATGGTGATTCCCCTGATCCCGGCCCTGGCCTACTTCGCGTGGCGGCGGCACGAGGTGGACGCCCTGCTCCTGGGCGACGAGGAGGCCCACGCCCTGGGGGTGGCCGTGGGAAAGACAAAACGGCGTCTCCTCTTCGTGGTGAGCCTCACCGCCGCCTTCTCCGTGGCCTTTACCGGCATGATCGGCTTCGTGGGGCTCATCGTCCCCCACGGAGTCCGCCTCTGCACCGGCAACAGCCACGGGCGGCTCCTGCCCCTCGCCTCCTACACGGGGGGCGTTTTCCTGCTCCTGGCGGACACCCTGGCGCGGAGCCTCATGGCCCCCATGGAAATCCCCATAGGGGTCATTACCGCGCTCTTTGGCGCTCCCTTTTTCATGTTCCTGGCGCTGCGCGCCGGAAAGGAGAATCATGCCGGCTCTTAACGTAGAAAATATAAGTTTTTCCTGGCCCCGCCGCAGGGTGCTGGAAGCCCTTTCCCTGTCCCTCAAGGCCGGAGAAATGACCGGATTCCTCGGCCCCAACGGCTCGGGAAAATCAACCTTTCTCAAAAACCTCCTGGGCTACCTCAAGCCCAGCGGGGGGCGGATCCTTTTTGCCGGGGAAGAGGGCGGCCCGGGGCTGGAACTAAGCCCCGCTGAAAGGGCCCGCCGCCTCTCCCTGGTCCCGCAGTTTTCGGGCGCCAGGGCCGCCTTCACCGTGGCGGAATCGGTGCTCATGGGAAGGCTGCCCCACCTGAAGGATCGCTGGGCCGGTTACAGCCGGGAGGACAGGCGCAAGGCGGCGGA
>JAISQV010000300.1 GCA_031273985.1 Spirochaetaceae bacterium
ATTCCCGGCGTGTGGGCCGATGTGGAGCGGCCTTCGGCGGTGCGGATTCAGGCCTGGAACGCCAGGGGGCGGCCCTTTACGCTGGACGCGGAGGGGCTTCTGGCGCGGGTGATCCTGCACGAGTACGATCATCTTGAAGGGGTTCTTTTCATTGACCGGCTCTCCGAGGCCAGGCGGAAGAAGGTGATAGCCAAGTACGAGAAGCGTATGGCCGACGGGAGCAGGGAAGCCGCCGCGCTCCGGGAGGGTTCCCGGTGATTTCCGCTGATCCCCGGTACGGGGGCCGCCGGGGATGAGGCTGCTCTTTGCCGGGAGCCCCGCCATTGCCGTTCCCGCGCTGGAGACGGCGGCGGCCCTGGAAGGGGAGGGGGTGGTTCTGGCGGGCGTCCTGACCAATCCCGATTCGCGCCGGGGGCGGGGCGGGAGGGCTGAGCCCGCCGAGGTGGCTGCGGCGGCGCTGAGGCTGGGGCTTCCCCCCGGTCTTGTGTTGAAGCCGGAGCGCCTCGACGCGGAGGCCCGGCGGGAGGCCGCGGAGCGGGGGGCGGACCTGCTCGTTTCCTTTGCCTACGGGCGTATCTTCGGGCCCCGGTTTCTGGGGCTTTTTCCCCTGGGGGGGATCAACGTCCACCCCTCGCTCTTGCCCCGTTACCGGGGGCCGACGCCGCTTCAGGCGGCGATTCTCGGGGGGGACGCCGAAACGGGCCTTACGATTCAGGAGCTGGCCCCGGAGATGGATTCCGGGGGGATTTTGGCCCAGGAGCGCCTGAGCCTCTCCGGGAGGGAGACGGCTGAGGGCCTCTCCCTCCGGGCGGCGGAGTTGGGGGCGGCGATGCTGGGGGCTTTGCTCCGCCGGGCCGCCGCTTCAGGGGCGCTGCCCGGGGCGCGGCCCCAGGAGGGGGAGCCGTCTTACTGTTCCCTGATTTCGCGGGAGGACGGCCGCATAGACTGGGGCCTTGATGCCGTTGCGATAGACCGGCGGATCCGGGCCTACACGCCCTGGCCGCTCTGCTTCACCGTGCGGGGAGGGGAGGAGCTTTACATTCTCGCGGGGCACCCCCGGGAAGAGCCCGCTCCGGGCAGCCCCGCGGAGCCGGGCACGGTGTTGGGTGCGGATGGGAAAGAGGGTATACTGATACAAACAGGGCGGGGAATCTTTGTCGCCGGGCGGCTCCAGTACCGGAGCCGGAAAGCCCTGGGCTGGAAGGACTTCCTCAACGGGGCCAGGGATTTTATAGGTTCCCGTCTGGGCTAGGCTGCCTGAGACAAGCTGCTTGAGACAAGCTATGCGGAGGCGTCATGCGGTTCAAACCGGATCTTGATTCGATAGAAGCCTATGTAACGGGGCACGCCCGGAGCTTTGTCGTCATGGCGGCGGCGGTTCTCATCGTTGTGGGCCTTGCGGCGCTGACCGTGTTCTTTGTCGCCCTCCGGGGGGCGGAGCAGGCCCTGGTGCCGGATCTGCGTAACCGGGAGCTCGCCGACGCCCTGATGGAGCTTCAGGCCAAGGAACTCTACCCCCGTATACAGGTGCGCTACTCCCAGAGCGCCCAGGAGCGGGGCCTTATTCTGGAGCAGGACCCCCGGCCGGGCACCATAGTCAAGGCGGGCCGCAGGATACGCCTCGTGGTCAGCCAGGGGGTCATGGTCAACACCATAGAGGATTACCGGGGCCGCAACATCGAGGAGGTGCGGATGGACCTCCGGGCGCTCTTTGCCTCCTCCTCCATGCCCTTTATCTCGATAAAGGAACCCCTGATGTATGAATTTTCCGAAGAGCCCGAGGGGACAATCCTGGAGCAGAGTCCCGAGGCGGGGAGCCCCGTGGCGGGGCCGGAAACCCTGGAATTTGTGGTGAGCCGGGGGCCTGAACGCGTGTTGATTGCCGTTCCCGCCCTGACGGGGCTCGCCCCGGCGCAGGCCCTGGGGCGGCTCCGGGAGGCGGGGCTGGGCTTCACCTTTGCCCTGCGGCCGGTCCGTGCGGGGGAGCGGGCCGGCATCGTGGTTTACCAGGAGCCCGCGGCGGATGCGGCCCTGGAATCGACCAGGGCGGTGGCTCTCCTGGTCAGCGCCCCCGCCGAGGGCCGGGCGGCCAACGGGGATCTGTTCGGCCTCTTCGAGTACACCATACCGGAGAATCCTGTGCCCCTGCCGGTGCGGCTGGAGTATGTCCCCCCGGCGGGCGGAAACCGCGTAACCCTGGCTGAGGCGGATTTTGCCGGGGGCGCCTTCACGTTTCCCTACCAGGCCCCTCCGGGTTCCGTCCTTGTGTTCAGCATGATGAACCGGGAGATTCACCGGCAGGCCGTGGGGGCCCCGGCGGAGGAACTATCGCTGGACGAAATTTAGCGGCCCCGCTGCGGCGTATGGTTGAGGGCCGGTTCTTTTCGCTCCCCCGCGCCGCTCCGGGCCGCCTGCTTCCGGGCCTCGTTCTGGGTCTTGTCCTCGCGTTTACGGCGGCGCCCCTCCGGGCCCAGCCCGCTTCCGGGGAGGATCCTTCGGTGTTCATAGGTTTTTCCCTGGGGGAGCTTGTCGAGATTCTGGGCGCCCCGGAGCGGGTTTACGCGGTGCG
>JAISQV010000068.1 GCA_031273985.1 Spirochaetaceae bacterium
GCGCATCAATTCTTCCGCCACCCGCAGATTCGTGGAAAGATCGTCCACCACAAGCACCCGGGCGTCCGGCGCCATAAAGGCAAAGCGGTCCGTCCGGCGGGAATTATTTTCCGGGCCGGGAACGCCGTTGAGAATATTGGCCAGGGAGCAGGAATACAGGGGAAGGTGCACCCTTCCGGCGCTGCGGAAACCGGCGTCAAAATCCGTTTCCGCCATGACAAACAGTTTTGCCGGCGAAGCAGCGCCCTCCCAGGCGGCGACACAATCCGCGGCGTAACGGGAAGCGACAAAGGCATAGTCAAAATCACCCCCCTCCAGGGCGCTGACGAAGGAACTTAGGTCCGGGGAAGATTCCGGGTCAATACCGAGGGCGTTGAAGGCCCTGAGCAGGAATTCCAGGTACAGGGACCTGTCCTCGTAGACCACAACCCTCATTCCGCTCTCCCGCAATTGCAGCGTTGTCCCGCCCTTGCCCACGCCCTGCCGCACCTCGGCGGTAAAGATGGAACCCTCGCCGTAAACGCTCTCCACGCTGATGCCGCCGCCCAGAGCCTTGCAGAAAGACGCGGCAATGGCCAGCCCCAGACCGGCCCCTTCTATATGGGAATTACGCTCCCGGTCCAGGCGGGTAAAATCCCGGAAAAGGCGCCCCAGATCCTCCTGCCTTATGCCTATGCCCGTATCCTCGACACTGAAAAGGAGCCGCAGTTCATCCGAGTCGGCGGCTCCCTTCCGCACCAGCAGCTTTATGTAGCCCTGCCGGGTATACTTGACCGCATTGTTGAGCAGGTTGATAAGAAGCTGCCTGACCTTCGCCTCATCCCCCAGAAGCTCCACGGGAATATCGCCGGCCACATCAACAAAAAAATCCACCGGCTTACCCGCCAGGCCGAGCCGGATGATGTTGACCACATCGTTTATCATGGAGGAAAGCTGGTAGGGGTGGTTTTCGATCTGGATTCTGTGAATCTCTATCCGTGAAAAATCAAGAATATTGTTAATGATGGAAAGCAGAATATCCCCGGACTGGCGGATGATCGAAACATTTTCGTAGAGATCCGGGGAGATGTCCTTGCGCAGGATAATTTCGGACATTCCCAGGATGGAATTGAGGGGCGTCCGTATCTCGTGGCTTACCTGGGCAAGAAAAGAAGACTTCGCCTGGTTCTCCTCATCGGACTGCAGCTTGTCCATGGAGAGGTTCACGATGAAGTAACACAGGACCAGCATCAGGACTATGCCCGAGAGTACAAAGACAAAAATATTCACGTACAGATCGTGAAAATAGCCGTCCCGGGGAAAGGCAAGCCCCATGTACCAGCCGTTGATGGTTCGCCGGTAAAAGGCGATCACGGGAACATTGTTCGCGTTTTTCAGGGTTACGCTGGAAAGAGCCTCCGTCCCCTGCTTCAGCCGCTCCTCAAGGGCTGCGTACTGGGGGCCCAACCCGCGCATGGGAAGGCCGGCGTAGCGGGAATCGGGATAGGCGATGAAACACAGCTTGTCCGGTTCAAGACTGGGGCCTATCAGGTAGCCGTAGCCGCCCCGCTCAAACTGGAAGGAAAGGGCAAACTGCGCGAGGCGCGCCACGGAAAGGTCTATCCCCAGAATGCCAAAATCCTCCCCGCCGCCGCCGCGCAGCCTCAGCGCCATGGTAACGGCGTTGATCCCCTCCTTCCATTCTATGTAGGGGGCGGTGATGGCCGAATGTCCGGGAATCGCATCGGCGGCGAAGTACCAGGGGCGTTTCTCCGGTTCGTACTCCGGGGGAGGCTCCCAATCGGAGCCGCTGATAAAAACCATCCCCTCCGGCCTGGGCATATACCAGAAAATATTGAAGTACCCCAGATTGTATTCGGAATGGGACAGCTCCCGGTGAATCTCGCGCAGGTACTCCCGGGTCTCCTCCGCATTGAAGCCCCGATGCAACTGCTGCTGGATCAGGGAATTCGCCGTATTGAACAGGGTAACTTCGCTCTCCCGTATCCTTCCCTGAAGCCGCTCCTCCGCCACCTGAAGCATCTCCTCGGCGTTCAGGGTCATGTACTGCCGCGCGTTGGAAACCGCCCAGAGGCAGCTAAGCACAATCATGAGCGCAAAGATGCCGCAAATGGTGAGGAGCTGCCCCCAGTTTTTCCGAATCACCCCCAGAAGGTTCATACGGATCCATCCTTACACACAGATACGCATATCCATACCATAGTCTAGACTCATTGGCATCAAAAATCTACGGAGCGGAGAGACAAGAGGAGGGGGCCGAGCCCCCTGCGCTCCAGCCTCCTCGGGCCTGCGGCCCTGCGGGGTCTTCCGCTACCCCCGTGCGGGGGGCGGCCCCCCGCAACGCCCCCCGGCTTTTCCCCGGAGTTTTCGCGGAGCGCAAACTCCCAAGCAGAAAGCCGCAGGCTTTCAGCCGCGCAAGGGATAGAGCGGAAATCCTTTTTTGCCCCAAAGGGGCAAAAAAGATTGCAGCGATAGCCCGGTCCCTGCCTGGGCCGCTTGCGGCCTTGGCGGGGATGCGCCCTCTTTTCTCTTCTAACTCCTCCCTCCTCCCTTCGCGTAACGCCGTGTTTGCTGGAAAAAAGCGCGCTGTGGAGCTATACTCTGCCTATGGAAAGCGCGAAAAGCCTCATTGCCCTGGTCGATGACGATGTTACCAGCCTGGCGCTGGGTAAGAATATCATGAGCGGGACCTACGATGTAGTGACCATACCTTCGGGAGAAAAACTGTTCAGGTTCCTGGACAAGGCCCTGCCGGACCTGATTCTGCTGGACGTTGAAATGCCGGAAATGAACGGCCACGAGGTGCTGGCCCGGCTCAAGGCCCAGGGGCAGACTGCGGGGATACCGGTGATTTTTCTTACTTCCATGAACGATGTGTCGAGCGAGATAAAGGGGCTCAATCTGGGGGCCATAGACTATATCTCCAAACCCTTCTCCCCGCCGCTCCTCCTGAAACGCCTGGAACTGCATATTCAGATTGTAACCCAGCAGCGGGAACTCATTAACTACAACAGCAACCTCCAGGAAATGGTCAAGGCCCGCACGAAGACCATCCTGGATATGCAGAACTCGGTCCTCAAGATTGTGGCAAACATGGTTGAAAGCAGGGACGAGATAACCGGGGGCCACGTGGAGCGTACCCGCGCCTACCTGGGCATACTGCTGGACGGCCTCAGCGAACAGGGCCTCTACGCCAGTGAAATCGCAGCCTGGGACCGGGACTTCTTCCTCCAGTCCTCCCAGCTCCACGATGTGGGAAAGATACGCATCCCCGACAGCATCCTGATGAAGCCCGACAAGCTTACGGCGGAAGAATTTGAGCAGATGAAGAAACACACTCTCTACGGGGTGCAGATCATCGAAGCCATACAGAAAGACACCCCGGAGAGCGACTTCCTCTCCCACGCGAAGATTCTGGCGGGCTACCACCACGAAAAGTGGAACGGCCAGGGCTACCCCTACGGCCTGGCGGGACCGGATATACCCCTGGGGGGCCGCCTCATGGCCATAGCGGATGTCTACGACGCCCTCATCTCCACCCGGCCCTACAAGGCCCCCCTCAGCCACGGGGAGGCGGCGGAGATCATCATAGACGGGAAGGGCGCGCAATTTGATCCCGATCTGATCGATGTGTTCATCACCGTCTCCGGCCGCTTCGACGACATGGTACGGAAGCTCCGGGGAAAGAGCGCCTGAACCCGTACAGGAGACACGAAAGAGGGCAATAGAAGAATTTAACCACGGAAAACACGGACGACACGGACTTTTTGTTCGACTTCCCCTCTTTTGTCCGTGTGGTCTACTTTTCCTTATACCGCAACGGAAAAGTGTGATCTACTTTTCCTTAAAAACTAATGGAAAAGTGGTTAAATTCTTCCTTCGTGTTCTTCGTGCCCTTCGTGGTTAAATTCTTCTTTCTTCTTCTTCCGTGAAGTCTACTTTTCCTAAAAAACTGGCGGAAAAGTGGTTATCCTAAATTGAGAATTGCTGACAGTCGTCATGATCATCTTGCCTAAACCGCAATGAAGCCCTATGGTAAAAACAGGAGGCAGGGGGATGGCAACTGCCAATGAGGTGGCAAAGTATCTTATCAAGTCTTTGCCCATAGATAACCTAAAATTACAGAAGCTTCTCTACTATAGCCAGGCGGTGCATATCGTTCTGCACGACAAGGCCCCCCTGTTCCCCGAAGATATTGAGGCATGGGATTACGGCCCTGTGGTTCCCAGCGTCTACCGTGAGTACAAGCCTTTCGGCTTCGATATAATCCCCGGCTCCGATGATCCCTCTACGCTTTCTGTGCCTGAAATGCGATCTGTGGACATGGCTCTAGCTGGTTTCGGTAACATGACCGGGGTGGAACTGATAAACCAAACCCACCATGAAAAGCCCTGGAAAAGCGCCTGCAAACCGGGACGGCCCAGCAACGTAATTTCGCTTGATGTGATGTACGACTACTTCAAAGAAAACCTGGACTTCTCCGAAGATGAAATCTAGGGACAAAACCAGTAATAATGGAAATGCCGACAAAGGAAGAACTCCAAAACTTAAACCAGCCCGGAAGGAACTGGTTTTTAGCCTTAGGGACTATGACCATACCCAGGGGCAGACTTTTACCGAATGGCAAGAGGGGAAGCTTCTCGATGTCATGATGGAAAAACTTCGGGAATACTGCCGGAAAACGCTTCCCGAGGCGCAGCAGGCAAGGCTTACGATTTACGGGAAGTTCCCCCGGAATCCAAATTCAAAGCCCCGGCGTTTATCCCCGGGGATGCAAAGCGGGCATCCCTTCACATACAGGGCAAGGAGTGTGTCGCCGGCCACTTTTCGGACAATACCTTCTACATCGTATTCCTTGACCGGGAGCACGAATTCCGGCCTTCCAAATTATAGTAACCTGGTACGCCGGTACGGTTTTGTGCAGATGCGCCGGCCCTGCCCTCCTCCCCGGGATAACCGCATAGAAATTCTTTGCCAGGAAATCCAGTCAAATACACAAAACAGTGGCCGAATTTAACCACTTTTCCGTTATGGGTTAAGGAAAAGTAAAGGCGAAAAAGGGAAGGAAGGTCCATGGTCTTCCAGTGCGCCTTCGTGTATCCTTCCGTGCCTTCGTGTAAAATCCTCGTATATGTCTCTTCGCGCTCCTCTTGTGGTCTATACGTTTATCCTGCCTCCGCCCTTACTTCCCTTGACCAAGGCCCGGCGGCTCAGGATAATCCCTCTACATGAACAAGTTTATCTTTGTCTCGGGCGGCGTATGTTCCAGCCTGGGTAAGGGCGTGGCCGCATCGTCCCTGGGCGCCCTGCTTGAGGGGCGCGGGCTCAATGTCCGCATGGTGAAGTGCGACCCCTATATCAATGTTGACGCCGGGACCATGAGCCCCTACCAGCACGGGGAGGTTTATGTTACCGACGACGGCGCGGAGACGGACCTGGACCTGGGGAACTATGCCCGTTTTACCAGCGGGGCGCTTTCCAGGGCCAACTCCATAACCACGGGGCAGGTCTACGAGACGGTGATCCGCAAGGAGCGCGAGGGCCGCTACCTGGGCCGCTGCGTTCAGGTGATTCCCCACATCACCGACGAGATCAAGAGCCGCATCAAGGCCGTGGCCCGGGAGGATCAGGACACCGACATCGTGATCGTGGAGATTGGCGGCACCGTGGGGGACATAGAGTCGATCCCCTTCCTGGAGACCGCCCGGCAGATGATCCGCGAGGAGGGCCGCCTCAACGCGATGTCGGTGCATCTTACCCTGATCCCCGAGGTGGCCGGGGGGGAACTCAAGACCAAACCCACGCAGCACTCGATAAAGGCCATGCAGGAGCAGGGGATTCAGCCGGATATTCTGATCTGCCGGGCCACGGTGATGCTCGACGAGACCATCCGCCGCAAGATCGCCCAGTTTACCAATATGGAGAACGACGCGGTCTTTACTTCCTACGATGTAGACACCACAATTTATGAGGTGCCCCTGATCTTTTTCGATCAGAAGCTGGATCAGCTGGTGCTGAAGAAGCTGGGGGTGGAGAGCCGCCACGCGGACCTCAAGCCCTGGTACGCCATGATGGACCGCTTTGTCGCCCGGAAGGGCAAGGTGCGTATAGGCATCGTGGGCAAGTACATGGACCTTCACGACTCCTACAAGTCGGTCTATGAGGCCCTGTTTCACGCGGGGCTGGAAACGGGGGTGGAGGTGGAATTGGTTAAGGTGGACTCCGCCCGCCTCGAGGGGGCGGACGCCGCCTCGGTGCTGGGTACTGAGACCGGGGAAGGGGTGGACGGCGTGCTGATCCCCGGCGGCTTCGGCGAGCGGGGGATCAACGGCATGATCAAGGCCGCCGCCTGGGCCCGGGCGGGCAAGGTCCCCTACCTGGGTATATGCCTGGGGATGCAGATCATGGTGATAGAATGGGGGCGCAATGTTCTGGGCTGGGAAGACGCGGATTCCACGGAATTCAAGCAGGACACGAAGCATCCGGTGGTAAGCCTTCTGGAAGAGCAGGTGGATGTGCGCAACTACGGGGGCACCATGCGGCT
>JAISQV010000261.1 GCA_031273985.1 Spirochaetaceae bacterium
CTGAGCCGGGCCTCCTCATCCCCCCCGTTGATCACGATGAGGGGCGCGTCAAAAAACGCCGCCGAGCGGACTATGGCCCCCAGGTTGAGGTCGTTTCCCACGCTATGGAGGACAAGCCCTGTTTTGCCCTCCGCCCACGCGTCTATGTCCTCCTGCGCGGCGGCTTCAATCAGGGGCTCCTCGATCATGGCCACTATTCCTTGGTGGTGGCTCGACTTGCAGAGCCGTTCAAGTTCTTCGTCTTCGCATAGTTTGTAGGGGCGCTTCCGCTCGGCCAGGCCCCTGCATACCCACGCAAAGTCTTTGAGTTGTTCTTCCCGCAGGAACAGGCGGCGTATCGTTTCCGGGTGGTGCTGTCCCAAGGCCGCCACGGCGTTGCGGCCGCAGATCGCAAGTTCCTGGGTGAGCTTGTTGTGCATATGTTAAGTATAGGCTGGAAGGGCGGGTTGCGTATATGGTATGGACATTATGATTAGAATGTATTAGATTATATCAGAATGTATGAGGAGGAAGTGATGAATCTTAATGAGGGTCCCAATGTTGAATTTAAGCGGGAGTATACCGAAGAACTCAAGAAAACCGTCCTGGCCTTTGCCAATACTTCGGGTGGAACGCTCTACATTGGCGTTGCCGATGACAGAACGGTATGCGGGGTAGACAACCCTGATGACACGCTTCTCAAGGTGTCTAGTTCGATACGGAATTCCATCAATCCCGATGTTACGCTGTTTACAACGTGCCGGGCGGAAAGGATAGAGGGCGCCGTGGTGGTTGTCGTAACGGTGCAGAAGGGGACCGCCCGGCCCTATTATCTGACGGGTAAGGGTATCCGCCCGGAAGGTGTCTACGTCCGCCAGGGGGCTTCTTCCGTGCCGGCCAGCGAGGCGGCCATCCTCAAGATGCTGCGGGAAACCGGCGGGGAAACCTACGAAAGTGTCCGTTCCCTGAATCAGGATCTGACGTTCCGGGCGGCGGAGAAGGTATTTGCCTCCCGGAAGATCGCCTTTGGCCCCCCCCAGAAGCAGACCCTCCGCCTTCTGGCCCCGGACGGTATGTATACGAATCTGGCCCTGCTGCTCTCGGATCAGTCGGTTCATACGATCAAGCTGGCGGTCTTCGAGGATGCCGAGAAGGTTGTTTTCAGGGACCGCCGGGAATTATCGGGCTCCCTGTTCACCCAGATGAGCGAGGCTTATGATTTTCTCGACAGGTACAACCGTACCCATGCGGAGGTGAAGGGGCTCTACCGCAGTGAACAGCGGGACTATCCCGAACAGGCCCTCCGGGAGGCGCTGCTTAACGTCCTGGTCCACCGGGATTACGCGCATCCGGGCAGCAGTTTTATCAATATTTTTGAGGACCGTGTCGAATTCGTCTCCCTGGGCAGCCTTCCCGAAGGTATGACGCTGGAAGACATAACCCTTGGGCTTTCGGTGCTTCGGAACAAGAATCTGGCCGGTGTTTTTTACCGCCTGCACCTGATCGAATCCTACGGTATGGGGATACCCACGATCATGCGCAGCTATGCGGATTGCCCCCGGAAGCCGGTGCTACAAGCCACGGGCAATGCCTTCAAGGTTACCCTCCCGAACCGGAATGAAAACCCGCCGTTCTACCCGGAGGCCCCCGCCTACAGCGGCATGGTTTCCGACAGCGCCGCGCCGTATGCGGTCAGGCCCGGCAGGGCTCTCACCGAAGGCGAGGCGAAGGCGCTGGATCTGTTCAAGACCAGGCCCGTCATTGTCCGCAGGGATATAGAGGCGGCGCTGTCCATATCGCAGGCCATGGCGGTGCGGCTCCTGAGGGGGCTCCTGGACAAGGGGGCCATACGCAGCAGGGGCGGGGGAAAGAACACGCGCTACGAGGCCCTTTAGCCGGGGCGCTCAGCCAGGCCGAAGCCCTCCTGCCCCTGCCGCCCCTGGTCGCCGTAGGGCTCGATGTGGACCATGATGTCGTAAACCCCCTCCACCCGTTCCTTTATGGCCTGCTCCACCCGGTTGGCGATAAGGTGGGCCTCCCGGACGCTGAGTTCCGGGTCCACCTCAACGTCAATGTCTATGTCCCAGAGACCGGCGATGCGCCGCATCCTGGTCCGGTGGGGGTTCCCCGCCTCTTTTACGGAGCGCACCGCGTCAAACACCGCCTGGTAGGATTCCTTTCCGGCGGAATCCATCAGTTCCGCATTGGCCTCCAGGAATATTTCCACCGCCTGCCGGATAACCCAGAAGCCCACCAGGATGGCCGCCGCCAAATCAACCACGCCGGAATTGAGTATCCGGGCGAGGATCAGGCCCAGGAGGACCGTGGCGGAGATAAGCACGTCGGCGGCCATATTTTTGGCGTTGGCCTTGAGCATGGCGGAACCGGCTTTTTTGCCGAACAGGAACTGACTCCACGCAAGGAGCAGTTTCCCCGCTATGGAGATGATCGCCGCCAGAAAGGCCGGTCCGGTTGGTATCTCCCGGGCGGCGCCGAAGATCAGCTTGTGAAGGGAGTTCAGCACGAGCTGCGCCCCGGCAAAAAAGAGGGTGCAGGCCAAAAGCGCCGTGGCCACCGTCTCCGCCCGGCCATGCCCCCAGGGGTGATCCTCATCGGCGGGCCGGGAAATCACGCCGGCCACGGCGAGGGTCATGACGGCGATGAGTACGTCCACCGCGGAATCTATCCCGTCCCCCAGCACGGCGAGGCTCCCGCCCCGGATACCCAGGGTTATTTTCAGCGCCGAAAGGGCAAAATTCCCCAGAATCGCCGTAAGGGAAGCGGTTTTAATGATTGAAGCTTTGCCGCCCAAGGCCGCGTTTTTCACCGGAAGCCTCCGCTCTTTACTATTCCCCCAGTTTAAGCGATCATACCTGTAAATACCATGAAGAGATTCCCC
>JAISQV010000147.1 GCA_031273985.1 Spirochaetaceae bacterium
GCCCAGATCAAGGCCCAGATCGAGGATACCACCAGCGATTATGACCGGGAGAAGCTCCAGGAAAGGCTGGCCAAGCTGGCCGGCGGCGTGGCGGTGATCAATGTGGGCGCCGCGACGGAAGTGGAGCTCCGGGAGAAGAAACACCGGGTGGAGGACGCCCTTTCCGCGACCCGGGCGGCCATTGAGGAGGGGATAGTCCCCGGCGGGGAGATTGCCCTTATTCAGGCGGCCATTGCCCTGGACAAGGCGGATGTCTCCGGCCTCACGGACGATGAGAAGGTGGGTTACAAGATTGTGAAGCGCGCCCTGGAGGAGCCCATCCGGCAGATCGCCGAGAACGCCGGGCTTGACGGGGCCGTGATTGCCGAGCGGGCCAGGACCGAGAAGAAGGGCGTGGGCTTTGACGCGGCAAAGATGGAGTGGGTCGATATGGTGAAGGCCGGTATCATAGACCCCGCCAAGGTTACCCGCTCCGCCCTGCAGAACGCCGCCTCCATTGCCGGGCTGCTCCTCACCACGGAGTGCGCCATCGCGGAGATTCCGGAGAAGAAGGAAGCCGTTGCCGCCAACCCCGCGGGTATGGGCGGCATGGGCGGTATGGATTACTAATACGGAGTGGATTATCCGCTGAAAACCGTCCTGCGCTTTTCAGCGGGCCCGCCAACCTGACAGGCCGCCCGGTTCCTCCGGGCGGCCTTCCCTTTTGACCCCCCGCTTAACATCCCCCCAGGAGACGCCCCTTAGGGGGAGTATACCGGCCCTACCCGGCTTCCTGCGGAGGGGGCACGGCTTCCGCGGAAGCCGGAGGCTGCGGGGCGGGTCTGGGCGGCGTGTAAATCACCCGGATATGCTCCTCAGGGCTGCGGTGCCGCATCTTGACCAGAAGGGCCTGTTCGGCGCGGTCATAGACCCAGCCGGCGGAGTCGTAGCGCTCAAACTGGGCGTCCGAGCGGTAATCGACCCCGTAGATCTGAATCAGGGTGAAGGGCCGCAGCCCCCGGATGATCAGATAGTGGGTATCGCCCGGAGGAAAGCGGACGGCAATATCCAGAGCATCCCCGTCCCACGCGGCGCTGGTTTCCGTGGCGGTCCATACCAGAATCGCCGAGCCGGGGCCGGGCAGGGACTCCAGGCGGGGATAGTTTTCCGGGGCAAGGCGGCTGTAGAAACGGGCCGCAGAGATACGGGGCCCCTCCGCCAGGGTACCCGGCGCTCCCAGCGTCCGGGGAAGGGTCCCCGCCGCATCGGTGAGGTTCAGCACGGAGAGCATGAGGGACCTGCCCAGGGCGGCCCAATCTTCCCGCCCCGCGCCGCTGCCGTAACGGTCCAGAGCCTGCCCCAGGCGGAAATTCAGGTCCGTATCCGCCTGGTTGCCGGTGAAGAGCAGCACCCACTGCCCGTTGCCGTCCATGCGCAGGTGAAGCGCCACAAAGTCGAGGGCCGCCAGGGCCAGGCGGTCGAAGGGATTCTCATCAGGGTCCCGCCGGACCGAGGCGTTCTCCTGCCAGTCGGCCCGGAATTCCAGCGCCGCCGGGGCCAGCTCCGGCCTGGCGAGAAAAAGCTCCTCCCCGGGGAATTCCGCCGGTGCTCCGCCGGAGGCCAGGGCGGACAGGGCATCCAGGGCCCCGGCAAAGAGCTCCGTCCGGCGGTAATCCCCGGCAAGGGCGCGGCTTTCCACGAGAAAAGACACAGGATCCTCCTGGGGCAGGGCGGCCAGCCGGGCGCTTCGTTCCCGCTCCGCCGCGGTGAAGGAGCGGAGGGCCTGAGTCATGCCGCCCAGAAAGGCCGAGGAAACATAGGTCCGCCGGGGGCCGTCCAGAAAGGAGCGGGAAACACGGGAAACCACCTCCCGGTAGCGCCCCCGGTGCGCCGCCTCCGCGATGTAGGCGGTTATCAGTTCCTCATCGTTGAGGGAAGCCGTGGGGGTTTGGCTCCACGCGGCGAATAGCTGCTCCCGCCAGCGATTCAGGTAGGCGGCCCATTCCTCCCGGTCCCGCGCCCCGACAAGGCTGTAGTTGGCGGGGCTGAAACTCCGGCCATCCCCCAGGGCCCGGTAGGAGACGGCGCCTTCCCTGCCCGGAAGGACAACGCGCCGCTCCGTATCCAGCCCGGTGCGGCCAAAGCTAAAGTTCAGCCCCCCGGAGGTAACGATGAAGCCGCCGTCCTCGCCGTTCCGCACCCGGGCGCTGCGCTGGACCCGGTAGGGAATCTCCGCCCCGGTGCAGCTTCCGCTAAAAACGCCGGAGATTCGCAGGCCGGGGCCTGCGGGACCGGCGGAGGCGGCGAAGATCAGCCGGGTCCGTTCCGCCTCCCCGGCGGGGGAGGGAAAGTACAGAACGGCGGCTCCCTCATCCAGGACGAGCAATTCCGGAACCGCCGCTATTTTCAGGCCCCCCTCACCCAGCAGGCTAAAGCCGTCGGCGGCGCGGAGGCGGAAATCCATGCCCCCCAGGGAGATAAAGACATCGCCGCCTAGGGCGCCGAAGGGATAGTTCCCCGGCCCCTCGGGGAATTCACTGCCCTCGCCGGTCTTAAAGTGCAGGGTAAGGGTCATGGCGCCCACGCGCCGGGTCAGGATCCGCCGGTTCGAGAACTGAATGACCACCAAAACAACAAAAACTGCCGCATAAAGCGCAAAGATACCGGCGATCCGGGGCGCCACAGATTTTCTCATTACGCTACAGAATAGCTATTTTAGGGGGTGGGGGTCCAGCCCACGGGAAGTCAGGAGGGGGCCGAGCCCCCTACGCCCGGCCCAAGGTGCCGGGCTACCCCCTCAGCGGGGACACCCCGCAACGCCCCGTACTTTCTCCCCGGAGTTTTGCGCAGCAAAACTCCCAAGCTG
>JAISQV010000256.1 GCA_031273985.1 Spirochaetaceae bacterium
GAAGACATAGTGATAGGTGCCCGGCGGGAGGGGGATGGCCAGGCTGTAGCGGCCCGGCGCTGTTTCCCGGAGTTCGTACATGAAGGGGTCCCAGCCGTTGAAGTCTCCGGCCACGGTGACGGTCTCCCCGGAGGGGGCGGCGTAGTTGAGGCTCAGCAGGCCGGGGAGGGCGCCGGATATGACGGGGGGCCGCTCCGGTTCGGGCAGGAACACCACCGAGTGAATGAGCCCCGATTCCCCATCCGCCCGGTGCAGGGGGTTCAGCGGGTCCGTGGTCCAGAGCCCGTTGATAACGAGCCGGTATTCGAGGCTGCGGACCTCCGGGGGCGGGGTGTAGGCGTAAAAGAGCACCTTGACTTCGTTGTAGCGCGGCGTGAACTGCCTGCCCGACGGCGGGGGCGGGCCCTGGTCTTCCAGGGTCAGGAGTTTTTGAAACCAGTGGATCCGGGTAAACTGCTCGTGGGCAAAGGCTATCCCCACGCTCCGGTATTCAGGCGAAAAGGTGAAAAGTACGCCGTCTTCGAAGATTTCCGGGGCCGCGGGGCCGCTCAGGGTGATGAGATGATCGGCAAAGCCGGAAGAAGCTGTATCCAGTGCCCCGGTATAAGTGCCGATAATCACCAATAGGAATGTCAGGGCGGTGTACTTTTTCATCCATTACCATTATCGGCTGATGATCCGGTATCTTAACCGGAGCAGGTTGCCGGCCGCTCCGCCGGATTAAAGCAGGGCCATGCCTTCATTACGACAGCTTGAAGAATTCCAGCGATCTTTCCTCAACATGGGCGGCGAACCGGCGGCAAGAACCGCCCTGGGCCAGGCCCCCGTGGAACACCCGCTGCCGGAACGCGAGCCGGAAGGCCCCGATCCCTTCGGGGCGCTTGCCGCTGATGCCGCCCGCTACGAGGGAGACGAAGAAATATTTCCCGAGGGCTTCCCCTTTGAGGAAGCCGGGGCGGCCCTAGCGGGGGACGCGGGGGACGCTTCCCCTGACGAGCCCGCCCTTCCCGGGGATGACGGCACTTTTGATTTCAGTTCTTTTCTTGATACCATACCCGATGATCTTCCCGGCGGGGACGATGCCCTGCCGGACTTTGCCGGGGATGCCGGGGAGGCCCCGGCGGAGATTCCCCCCGGCGCGGAGGAGGGAGGGGACGACTTTTCCATTCCCGAGGATCTCCTCTCCGGCTTTGCGGAGGATGTTGAGGAGGGCCGCTCCGCCGGCGATGACGCGGGCGGGGAGGAACCCGGCGTAGAAGGCCCCTTTGAGGCGGGCGATTCCGGGGATTCAAGCGATTTTGACTTCGCCGGTTTTGGCGCGGGCGATGACGCCGAAGAGGCCGGGGGTCCCGACGCCGGGGATTTCGGCGTTGGGGATTCCGGGGTCCCCGGCCCGGAGGGTTTTGAGCCGGACGCTTTTGAGCCGGGCGATTCGGGCGGCTTTGAAACTCCCCCCGCCGGAGAGGATGACGCCGGGGGCGGCGCCGGCGAAGACCCCGGAGAGCTGCCGGACTTTTCCTCCGTGGATTTTGACCTGGGCGGCGCCGGGGACCTGGATCTGTCGGGGCTGGATGACGGCGGCTTTGATTTGGCCGGGGAATCCCCGGAGCCCGGCGGCGTGGAAACCTTTCCCCCGGACTCAGACGGCGATTACCCGGACGAGGATTATAATTTTTCCACCCCCGAAGTTACGGAGGGGGAATCCGGTGCGGAGACGGCGGCTTCCGGCGAAAATGCGGAACCCGACTCCTTTGACGCCTTCAATCTTGAGGCCGGAGCGGAGAGCCTCGCCGGGGACCTGGGGACGACTCTTTCAAGCGGCGGCGGCCTGGGGGAAAGTCCCGGCGGTATAGAGGATTTTGCCCTTTCCGGCCTGGATGAGATTATCGGCGGCAGCGCGGTAAGGGTGCCGGTCGAAACCGCCGGGGCGGAACGGGCCAGGCCGGGGCGGCGGAGGGCGCGCTCCGCGGAACCGGCGGAGAGCGAAGTCAAGACCGTGGAGGAGATAAACCTCTCGGAAGAGGACTTTGCCAGGTTAGAGGAAACCCTCGCTTCGTACCCCCAGAATCTGCGGATTGCCGTCGAAGAGATCATCGCGGAGCAGGTGATAGCCCCGGATCTGTTGTCGTCCATGCTGAATCTGCTGGTCCGGGGCGGCGCCGCCAAAGACGCCGCAGCCCTGGCGGGGAAAATTCTGGGCCGCACCATCGCCATTCCACGGGGCTTTGAGAAGAAGACCGGCGCGGAACTGGAAGCGGAACAGGCGACTCTCTCATACCTGCTGGTACATAAATTCCTCCCCTTCATGGGAATATTTGTTGTCATCGCGCTGTCCGCAATGTCCCTGTTCTACCTCGCCTATCAGTTCATCTATATCCCCATCCATGCGGAGAATCTCTACCGTCTGGGCTATGAGCGCATAGGCGCGGGAGAATACGAGCGGGCCAACGAGCGGTTTCTTCAGGCCTTCCGTACCAGGAGGGTAAAACAGTGGTTCTACCGTTACGCCGAAGCCTTCAGGGATGAGGGACAGTATCTCTACGCGGAGCAAAAATACGATGAGCTTCTGCGCGTCTATCCCCGTGATAAAAAGGGCGCCCTGGATTACGCGGCCATGGAAACCGCTTTGCTCAGAAACTATTCAAAGGCCGAGGAGATACTCAAGAGCAATATTCTCGACTATGCCCCCGACGACGAGGCGGGGCTGACGGCGCTGGGAGACACCAACCTGGCCTGGGGGGAGGAGGAGCCCGCCCGCTACGAGGAAGCCCGCCGCTCCTACGCCCGGCTGCTTGAACGTTACGGCTGGAAGGACCCCATTGTAGAGCGTATGCTCCTCTACTTCATCAGAACCGATAACCTGGGCGAAGTGCTCCCCCTGTACCAGTATTTTGATCAGGGCTCCAGGCGGAAGATAAGCCCCCGGACCCTTTCCGAGCTGGGGGGCTACCTCCTGGACAAGCGGCTCGAAGAACCCGCCGGTGTTCCCGATGCGAATGTGTCCCGGATAGAGGGCCTGAGAAACCTGCTCCTCCGGGCGGTGAACGCGGACCCGGCCCTGCCGGAAAGCCACTACCATCTGGCCCGGTACTACCACAGTTTTGGTGCCGCCCAGGAAGAACGGCTGACCCTGGGGCGGGCCCTCAGTGCCTTTGACAGCGCCCCCGAAGAAAGCTCCCGGCGCATAGCGTTCCGCATTGACGCGGAGCGGCGCATGGCGGAATTGCTTACGGGGGCGCGGGAATTTATTCCCGCGGAAACGCATCTGGTCAAGGCGGCGGGCCTCTACGAGGACGCCCTGAGCCGGCGGCGTCTCGACCGGAAGGCGGAATTCGGGAGGATCTACGCAAACCTGGGGGACCTTGAATACTTTACCAAGACCGGCGACATGGAGACGGCCCTGCTCTACTACGGGCGGGCGGAGGAGAACGGCTGGCTCCCGCCGGAGATGCAGTACCGCATGGGCTCAGCCTGGTATCACCTGGGCCGCTGGGAAAATGCCCTGGAGCGTTTCTTCGCCATTTCCGCGGATATGCCCCGGAACCGGAAACTGCTGCACGCCCTGGGCAATGTCTCATACCGGCGGGGAAACTACCACGCAGCGCAGGGTTACTACCGGCGTCTTCTGGAAATTCTGGAAGCCGAGCGCTCCCGCTTCCCGGTGCTCTACCCCAACGAAAGGCCGGATCACCTGGAACTGGCGGAGCGGCTCATGGCGGCGCGCAACAACCTGGGGGCGGCCCAGGAAGCCCTGACCCTTACCACCGGCGACCCCTCCTACCGAGCGGAGGCCCTGGGGCTCTACGCGGAATCCGCCCGGGCCTGGGACGCCCTGACCCGGGACCCGGAAACCATGATCCGCTCCGGCGCGGGGGAACTGTCCAGTCCCGGCATCAATCTGGCCTTTCTCAACTCACGCAATATGCTCTACCCCCAGCCTGGTTACGAGCCCCAGCTCTACAGCAGGATAGACAAGGACGTGCTGGAACCCTCCGCCTGGGAAGAACTGGCGCCCCAGGGCTACCGCATTTCCGGGCTCAGTAGCAGAGAATAGAGAAAGAAGAAGGGGAAGGGGGCCGAGCCCCCTGCGCGCCAGCCTCCTCGGGCCTCCGGCCCTGCGGGGTCTGGCGCTACCCCAATTGCGGGGGCGCCGCCCCCGCAACGCCCCCGTCCTCTCTCCCCGGAAATTTCCTGCTAAAATCATAATTTATTCACATTGCCGGGCTACACTCAGGGCATACACCATTTACGGGAGGCCGAACAATGAGGGAAAACGGAAGGATAATCAGCCTTAAAGACAATATTGCCGTAGTCAAGGTAGAGCGGGACGCCGCCTCCGGCAGCTGCTGCCATTTCGACACAAAAGAATCCGTGATGCTCAAGGCAAGGAATCTCTGCGAGGCCGCTATCGATGACAACGTCATACTTGAGTCCGACAACCCGCCTTCAAAGAAACTCTTCAAGATTGGCGCGGGCCTCGGAGGCTTCATCGCCGGCCTGTTCCTCGGCGATTACGGCGCTGCCCGCCTGGGGCTTGCCGGCGGCTTCGGCAGCGACGCCCTTTCCTTTCTCCTGGCCGCGGCCCTGGCGGGTCTGGCTTTTTTCACTATCGCCGCGCTGGAAAAACGCGGCGGGCGCGACCTTCCCGTGGTCTGCGAAGTGCTGCCCTAAACGCCCGGCGGCGCAACTGCTGAAAACTGCTTCGCAGTTTTCAGCAGTTGCGCAATGTTTAACGAAGTTTTAGAATGTAGTCATGAAGACATCCCCCCGGGGCAAAGTCCCTGTATCCTTCATCTGGATTGCCGCCACCGTAACGCTTTGCGCCTTTTTTGTTGTCGCCTCCGCGCCGCTGCTTCGTGCGCAGGACCGGGGCGGCGACTCGCGGCGTTATATGTCGCTGTTGCAGAATGTGTTTGAATTCATCCAGCGTCATTATGTGGATGAGATTAACCCGCAGCTTCTCTACGAGGGAGCCATGACGGGAATGCTCAATGCCCTGGAGGATCCCTACTCTGCATTCCTGCAGGAATCCGATATGGCAGAATTGAACGAAAATGTCATTCAGGGGAGTTACGGCGGGGTGGGGCTCTACATTTCCAAACCCGCGGGGGATAGGCCCGACGGACAGCCGCCCTATGTGGAAGTGGCGTCTCCCATTGAAGACACCCCCGGCTGGCGCGCGGGGATCAAGCCCGGCGATTTGATCATCGAAATTAACGGAGAATCGACGGATAAACTTTCCATGGATGATGTGCTGGCCCGGCTCAAGGGTCCTGCGGGGGTGGAGATTCAGCTCCGGATACGCCGGGGGCGGAGCCTGGAGTTTCCGGTGAGCGTAACCAGGGAAGTGATAGAGGTCCCCACGGTCAAGCAGGCGATGATCGGCGACGTGGCTTACCTCAAATTGATAAGTTTCAGCGCCATGACGGTGGACCGGACCCGGGAGGCGCTGGAACATTTCAGGAGCCAGGGCTACCGGGCGCTGATTCTGGATCTGCGGAACAACTACGGGGGGCTTCTCAGCGCCGCCGTGGGGGTAAGCGACTTCTTTCTGGAGGATGGGGTGGTGGTTACCGTCAGGTCCCGCATTTCCGGGGAGACCCAGGTGATGCGCGCCCGGCAGCAGACTCTGGTTCCGGCGGATATACCCATGGTGGTACTGATCAACCGGGGCTCCGCCTCGGCCTCGGAGATTGTGGCGGGGGCCCTGAAGGACCAGGGCCGGGCCTATCTGGTAGGGGAAAAATCCTTCGGCAAGGGTTCCGTTCAGCAGGTCTACCCGCTGGACCGGACGGGCTTTAAGATCACCACCGCCCGGTACTACACGCCCAGCGACGTAAACATTGACAAGATAGGGATACCGCCGGACCGGGAGGTGTTGTTTCCGGAATTTACGGCGGAAGATTCGGAAAAGTTGAGCCGCCTTATTCTGGAGAATCGTATACCCGCCTGGGTGGAGGAACATCCGGGGGCAAGCCCGGAGGAGACCGGCCGCTTTTCCCAGGCCCTGGCGGGGGAATTCGAGCTTGACGCAAGCCTTCTCCGCAGGCTGGTCCGGGACGAGCAGAACCGGACGGTGATGGCCCCGGTCTACGATCTGGAATACGATGTGCAGCTCCAGGAGGCGGTTAATATACTGCGCGGCGGTTCCTACAACGCCCTCATGGGAAGCACCCGGACCCTGCGGGAACTTCAGGAAGAAGCGGAAGAGGAAGCGGCCCTGGCCTCCTGAAATTGGGGCCGCGCCGGGACATTTCCTGGGGCCGTGGAGCATGAAGCAGTTTTTACTTTCCGAAGCGCCGGAGCAGGGCCCCCAGGGGCCTTTGGTGCGGCTCCGGGGAAAGGACTATCATTACCTGGTCCGGGTGCGGCGGCTTGAGCCGGGTATGCTCTTCAGGGCGCGGCTTCCCGGCGGGGAACCTGTTCTGCTGCGGGTGATCTCCACAGAGGGAGGGATCCTCACGGGCGAGCTAGCGCCGGAGCCGGGGGATTCAGCCGCCGGGGAGCCGCGAAAAGCAGCGGAAAAAACGCCGGAGCCGCGCATCATCCTGTTTCAGGCCCTGCCCAAAGGCGCCAAAATGGACCTCATTGTGCGGCAGGCCGCCGAGGCGGGGCTTGCGGAAATTGTTCCCTTCCGGGGCCGCCGCTCCGAGACCGGCGCGGCGGAGGGCGGGCAGCGGTTTAGCCGCTGGGAGCGCATCATACGGGAGGCCCGGCAGCAGAGCGGCTCCGCCATAGACACCCGCCTGCACCCGCCCCTCAGCCTGGAGGAAGCCCTCGCTTACTGGGAGGAGCTCAGGGCCCGCTGCGCCGGGGCGGTGGGGCTGATCCTCCACCCGCCGGAGGGCCCCCACCCCCTTGAAAAGGGCAGCTTCCACGACTATCTTGATAAAGACCCCGGTTTGGTAGTTACGGCGATTGGTCCCGAAGGCGGTTTTGCCCCGGAGGAACTGAGCCGTTTTTTTGCGGCGGGGTTTAAGCCCCTTTCTTTGGGGAATACGGTTTTGCGTACCGAAACAGCCGCCCTTTTTGCGTCTGCGGCGATCCGTATCATCCTTTTGGAGAATTCATCGTGGATATTGAAGCCGGGGACGAAGAAGCCGGACCCGTGTCTGCCAAAGCCGCAGAACGGATAAGCCTGCTCAAGGTCCCGCTGGACATTGTTCCCCAGGAACAACTTCCGGATCTGATACTGGAGCTGCTCAGGAGCCGGAGCGGCGGAAACATCGTACTCCTTTCCCTCTGGGACCTGCTCAAGGCCCGCCGCAGCGGGGAGTACCGGGACTATGTTCTCGGCGCCTCCCTCGTGATCCCCATCACCAAAAGCCTCGTAAGCGGCGCGAAATTCCTCACGGGAAAGACACCCATTCGCTATATGCCCTTCGACTTTGTGGTGAGCCTCCTCACGGTGCTGGAAAAGCGGGAATTTTCCGTTTATCTGCTGGGGGGCAGCGCCCAGGTCCTGCGTAAAACCGAAAAAAATGTACGCCAAACCTTTCCGCAGCTCCGGATCGTGGGCCGCCGCCGGGGAGGCATCAAGCGTCAGGAAGAGGCTGCCCTGGTTCAGGCCATACACAAGGCCGCCCCTTCGCTGCTGCTCGTAGGCCGCGGCTTCCGGGGAGAGGAGCGCTGGATAGCGCGGAATTACCGGAATTTCTCCCCAGGTCTCCGGCTCTGGTGCAGCGATCTTTTTGATGTCTTTGCCGAGCGGCGCAAACGTCCCAGCCGGGCGGTATTTGACCGGGGCTTTGAATGGCTTGCCTACTATGGCAGAAAACCCTGGCTTTTCCTGAGGGTGTTTCCCTGGTTCTACTATAAAATACTTCTTTTGGCATACCGGCTTTTCGTCCGGACACAGCCTCTGAAGCAGGCTCAGCCGCTGTAGCACTCAAGTTTTTCGCTGTTTTTGCCGAAAATCCTATAGACCATGATCCAGTCTTGGGGCCTTTGGTAAGTATTCCGGTTGTTTTACCGGGGTTGATAAAAGAAGGGCCTTGCGGCGCCGGTCTATAAGCTGGAGGTTAGGCGTTATGGAAAACAAGCGGACTTTAGCGGTCATTCTTATATCCCTCTTCCTGGTGCCGCCGGTGTCCGCCCAAGCGGTGCGGAATTTCAGGCAGACCGGCAACGCGACACAGACGCTGGACGCACCGGGATTGGCGCTGGCCCATCCCAGCCTTGCCCTGGGGACCCAGGTCCGGGTAACGAACAATGGGAACAACCAGCAAACGATGGCTACCGTAGCCTCCCGTATTCCGGCATCTTCCGACCGGATAGCGGATGTTTCAGGCGGCCTGGCCAGCGCCATAGGGCTGTCCGCATCGGAATCCAACATTACCATTGAAGTTGTAGATAACCGGCCCCGCAGGGAAGTTCCGCCGCCGCCCGAACCTCAACCCGAACCAGCGGCGGTGGAAGAACCTCCTCCGCTCCCGCCGCCTGAACCGGTGGTTGAGCCGGAACCCGAACCTGAGCCCGAACCCGAGCCGGAACCGCAGGCTTATTACGAACCGCCGCCGCCGCCTGCGGATACGGGCCCGGAACGGCTTACCGTTGTGTATCCGCCCTACTACCCCTACCAGCAGGGGCAGGACAGGAACAGCGCTTCCTCTTCCCAAATGTCGGAGCCCGCGTCTTCGACCAGCGCCTCTCCGGTGATCGCTCCGGCGCCGTCTTCGGCTCCTTCGCCGTCCCTTTCCTCCGCTCCGGCGCCCTCTACTTCCTCTAATCCTTCTATCGTGTCGCCTTCGCCCACCACGGCGCCGACGACTTCCAATTCAACTTCGCCCGTAACGACTACGGCGCCTACCAATACGCCTACCTCCACGCCCACCGTGGCGCCCACCATGATGGGGCCCACCGTGGTGGCGCCGCCTGCATCGCCGCAGAATTCAACTTCCCAGACGCCGAATATCATGGTGATACCGATCTACACGAACCCTCCGGGATCGAATCAGGCGGCCCAGGCGCAGCCCGCCTATACCTATTCTACTTCGACGCAAAGCCCGGCGGCGGAGCCCCCCGCTCCGGCTCAGCAGGTCCAACCTGCCCCGGCAGCGCAGTACCAGCCGCCGGCGCAGCAGCCCGCCCCGGCGCCGACCCAGCAGCCTGCTCCAACGCAGCAATATCAGCCCGCGCCGGCGCCGCAGCAGCAGGCTCCCCAGAGCGGCGCTCAGTCTTCCGGGTGGCAGACCCAGCAGCAGAATCCCTGGGGCGGGCAGCAGCAACAGACCCAGCAGCAAAGCCCCTGGGCCGGGCAGCAGCAGCAGGCCCAGCCGGCGGCCCGCCCTGCCCAGCCGCAGATTCTGGACTATTCCAGGCCCCCGGCCCTGGTGAGACCCGCCATGCCGCCGGCCACCGGCAGCGCAAACTACCGGGTTCAGGTGGGGGCCTATCGCAGTACGATTAACGCGCGGGAGGTCTTTGATCACCTGGTGAACGCGGGTTTCAATCCCGCCTACGAGCGTTACGGCGATATTTACCGGGTGGTGCTCTCCGGTGTGCGGGCCTATGACATGAACGAAGTTGCCCGGCTGCTCGGAGCCGCAGGCTTCAGTGAAGTGATCATCCGGGAGGAATAGCCTCCTCCCCCTTATGGTTCCGATTCAGCAGATGACCCCGGCCCAGGCGGCCGGGGTTCGTTTTGTCCTCACGGACATTGACGACACCCTGACCCGCGGGGGCAAGCTCCAGCGGGAAGCCTACGCCGCCCTCTGGGCCCTCCACGATGCGGGGCTCCGCGTGATCCCGGTGACGGGCCGCCCCGCAGGCTGGTGCGACCTCATAGCCCGGGAGTGGCCCGTGGACGGCGTGGTGGGGGAAAACGGCGCCCTGGCCTTCTGGGAAAACCCCAGCGGCTCCGGCGCCGGGACGCTTCAACAGGAATTCCACCCGGAAGCGGTAACAAACGAACACCCGGTCCTCAAGCGCATACAGGAGCGGGCCCTGGCGGAGGCGCCGGGGCTGCGCGTTGCCAGGGATCAATTTTCCCGCCTCTTTGACCTGGCCCTCGACTTCGCCGAGGAGGAGCCGGTACTTCCCCTGAGCCTTGCCGAGCGGGTCCGCGCCATTGCCGGGGAAGAGGGCGCCCGGGCAAAGGTCTCATCGATACACATAAATGTCTGGATGGGAAATTACGACAAGCTTTCCATGACGGAACGGTTTCTCTCCCGCCGTTTCGGCTGGCAAAGCGGCGCGGAAGACGGAGCGGTGCTCTTTGTGGGGGACAGCCCCAACGACGAGCCCCTGTTCGCCCGCTTTCCCCTGGCCTGCGCCGTGGCCAATGTGCGCCGCTACAGGGGCCTGATCCGAAACCTCCCGGCCTTTGCCGCCGAGCGGGAGTACGGCGAGGGTTTTGCGGAAATTGTCTCCACGCTGTTGGAAAAGCGCGGGGAGGCGGAACCCTTCCGGGTGTAGCCCGAGCCGCCGTTAGGCTTTCTAATTGCTGTGATAGCAGCTACTCAGCACCTAAAGGCCTTTATGTGCAATTGCCGATAAACAGTTTGCGGTAGTGCCGTACACCCGCAAGCTGTCCTATTGTTTCACTTTCCTGTACTTCCTCAGCTTCCTTTCCCCCCAGGCCGGCAGCACCGCCAGCCCATACCCGGCAAAAGACGAGATCAGCCGGTCAAGCAGGTTCACCGGAATACGCGAACCAATCTCCACGATTACAGCCGAAAAATTTCTTTGTATCAGGGCGGGCTTGAAATT
>JAISQV010000028.1 GCA_031273985.1 Spirochaetaceae bacterium
GAAGCGGTCTTCCTCAGCGTCCTGGGATCCCTTTTGGGCTGTATCATCGGGGGTATAGCCACCTACGTCTTTTCGTTCTTCCCCCTGGACTTTAACGCCCTGACCGGCGGCGGCTTCAAGGAATTCCCCATGGCGGGAACCATAGTCCTGAGCTTCGACCCGGCTATCCTGCTCCAGGGCTTTATCTTTGGCGTGGTGATCACCTCGGTCTGCACCCTGATCCCCAGTCTCAAAAGCGCCTTCGTGGAACCGGTTGAGGCGCTGAGAAGGTAGAAGAAATAAGAAGAGGAAGAGGAAGAAAAACCACTAAGGGGCACGAAGGAACACGAAGGTTTTGTTAGAACGCTTCTTCTCTTCCCTTTGTGTTCTTTGTGCCCTTTGTGGTTAAATTTCTTTTATATTTTTTGGAGGTTTGTTATGAGAACGAAAGTAACGGTGTTGGCGTTGGCGTTAACAGTAATAGTGGCGGCGGCGTTGTCCGCGCAGGAGCCTTCGGCGGCGGAATTACTGCGCCGCATTGATGACAACGAGATCTATACCACCATCGAGTATGAGGGCGAAATGATCATCGAGTACCAGAACCGGCGCTACGTGAAAACCCTGCGCGCCTGGGCGCGGGGCGACACGGACAGCTTTATCGAATTCACCAACCCCGAGGACCGGGGGACCCGTTACCTCAGGAAGGGGCCCAGGCTCTACGTGTATTCGCCGGATACCGAGGAAGTGATGCTCATATCCGGGCATATGCTCAAGGAAAGCATGATGGGATCGGATATGTCCTACGAAGACACGATAAGCAACGACAGCCTTTCCTCCCGCTACGATCCCGCCCATGCGTCGCCGGAAACCCGGGAGGGCCGGGACTGCTGGGTGCTGGATCTGACGGCACGGCAGCGCACGGAGAGCTACCCCCGGCGGCGGCTCTGGATAGACCGGGAAACAGGCGATCTGCTCCACTATGAACTCTACGCCCTGTCCGGGGCCAAACTCAAGGAATACTCCCTCCTCCGCGTTGAGGTGATAGGGGGCCGCCGCTTCCCCGTGGAGGTGGTGATGCGGGACCTGCTCCGGCGGGGGAGCCGGACCACCATAATCATGCGGAATGTGGCTCTGGACCGGCCCATAGCGGATTCGGTGTTCAGCACGAGAAACCTGGAGCGCTAGCATGAAAGCTTTTACTGTCGCCGCGGCCTTCTTTTCCCTGCTTCTGCCCCCGGCCCTTCCCGCGCAGACCCTTTCCGGCGTTCTGGACAGCCGCATGGCCCTCTCCGCCGGGGCGGGCTCAGCTCCCGCCTTTTCCTGGGGCTTTGAAGAGGCCGCCAACATCCGGCTCCAGGCGCGGGTACAGGACAAGGCCGTGTTCTACGGCGCCGTGAACCTCATTGCCGGGGCGGGCTCCTTCGCCGGGGCCTCCCTTGCCCAGGCTGCCTCCGCCCAGGCCCTTTTCGGCCAGGCCGTCCCCGGCCAGGCCGCCTCAGGCCAAACGCTCCTGCCGCTCAGCGCCTTTGTCGCCGGGGAAAACTATGCCGCCGCCCTGGAACTGGAACGCCTCTATGTGAGGCTCCGGGGCGAGGCCCTGGGCATGGACCTGGGACTCATGCGCATAGCCCTGGGGTACGGCCAGATCTGGGGCTCCTCGGACTTCCTCAACCCCAGGAACCCCCTCAGCCCCCACGCCCGGCCCCGGGCGGCCCTGGGCGGCGTCTTCTCGCTTTTCCCCGGCGGCGACATCAAGCTGCAGGCCTTCGCCGTGTCCCCCCAAAACCCCTTCGCCCTGAACGGCGGGGGCCTCGTCTTCGGCGCCGCCGGGGAGAACCACTGGGAGCGGCTCAGCGTGCAGGCCCTCTACGCGTACGAACTTCCCCGGCAGGGTCCCCCGGCGGGCAATGCCTCGGGGCTGCACCGCTTCGGGCTCTCCCTCAAGGCCGATGCGGAAGCGGGCCTCGTGGCGGACGCGCTCCTCGTCTGGAACCCTGACAGGGCCTTCACCATCGAGGGGCTGTCCGCCGGGGCGGGTTTCGACTATTCCTTTCTGGGCGGTTCCTGCTATGTCATCGCGGAGTATCTTTTCAACGGCGGCGATTCCTCCACCGCGGGGATACGCAGACAGGGCTTTGAGGCCAACAGAAACTATCTCTACGCCCTGTTCAGGTACCGCCTGGACGATTACACTTCCGCAAGCCTCGCCTGTGTAGCTTCCCTCGACGATCTTTCCTTTACGCCCATCCTCGCTTTTGACTGCGACCTGTTCCAGGGCCTGAGCCTCAGCCTGAGCGCCCAGGTCCCCCTGGACGGGAGCCTCTTCGGCGCGGGCGGGAAGGGGGAAATGGGCCCCGAAGCCGGCGGAAGTTACGCGAGCCTGACATCCATGCTTACCCTCAAGTTTTAGCGGGCCCGGAGGGAGGCCGGCGCATATAATTTTAATTACCTCGGAATCACAAAAATCCGAAGAATTTTACCACAAAGATACACGAAGGGCACTTTCCCGCTATGGACTAAAGGGAAAGTAAAGGTTTAGTAGAAAGCCTCGATTTCCTTGTCTTCCGTAGTACGCCTTCGTGTACTTCTTGGTTCTCTTCCTTCTGCACCTTCGTGCCATCCTTCCACGCCTTTACTTTTCCTTAAACCGCAGTGGAAAAGTGTAAAATCTTCGTATAGTGTCGCTTGGTGCCCCTCCTGCGGTCTATGCGTTTATCCTGCTTCCTTCCCGTATCCCGTTGACGATCCCCGCCCCCCTGTGTTACCCTGCGGCAGCATTATGTGTTGAGGTAGGCACCGATGGATCTCAGAAAAGCTGTCAAGGGCGGCAAGAGCCCCGAGCCGGGGCGGGAAGGCGCCGAATCGGAATTTATCCGCCAGTTCAAGGCGCGGCCCCTGGTTTATGCGGGGACTATCCTCGTTTTGATTATCGTCATTGTCGCCTTTGTCTTTGTGCCGGTCTTTGTGCCCGAAGCGGGCGGGGGAGCGGGGGACCGTACCTTCGGCTACTGGAACAAGACGCCGATCACCTACGTGCCGGGGAACTACTTTGCCCAGCGCCAGCGGGCGGCGGCGGAGCAGATTCAATACCAGATTACGGGGGATAATTTCGGTGAGATGAGTTACCAGGTCTGGCGTCAGGCGTTCACCGATACGGTTATCCACACGGCTATTCTGGACGAGATGCGCCTCGCCGGTTACGAGGCCCCGCCGGAGATGGTAAACAAGCAGGTGGCCCAGCTCCCCGAGCTGCAGGAGGACGGCGTCTTTTCACCGGCCCGCTGGAACCGGCTGGACGCCTCCACCCAGCAGAATGTCTGGCGGGACATCCGGGAGTCCATCGCCATCCGGCGCTACATCGAAGATGTAACGGGCCTCAGAATCTCCTCCGCCGAGGCGGACTTTGTCGCCGGCCTGGGGGAAAGGCAGCGGAGTTTCAGCCTGGCGGTCTTCCCCCTCTCCTCCTGGCCCGCGGGGGAGCTCGCCGCCTATGCCGAAGAGAACGCGGGGCTTTTCATCACGACTCATCTTTCGCGGATCACCGTCACCAGCAACGAGCGGGAAGCCGCGCAGGTGCTTAAATCCATAACCGACGGAACCGTTCCCTTCGAGGATGCGGCGAGGCTCCACTCCCAGGATTCCTATGCGGACCGCGGCGGCGATATGGGCCTCAAGATGGCCTGCGAGATAGCGGAAGAGCTGGAGAATCCCGCGGACCGGGAGGCCCTGGCCGCCCTTGCCGCCGGGGAGTACAGCGCCATCCTCAAGACGCCGGGAGGCTGGGCCTTTTTCCGGGCCGAAGCGGAGCCCTACCCGGCGGATCCGGGCGATGCGGCCACGGCGGAGAAGATCCGCGCCTACGTCATGCAGTACGAGCGGGGCCGTGTGGAGGACTGGGTGATTGGCGAAACGGAGTTTTTCGCGGAAAGCGTCAGGGACAACGGCCTTGAGCAAGCGGCCTTCTTCCGGGGCCTGGAACTCCGCAGCTTCGGGCCCCTCCCCCTCAACTACGGGGCCCTCTCCTACTCAAACTGGGGCTACCCCACCGACGGGGTGGACCTCTTCCCCACGCTCTCCTCCTTCTCCGTGGCGGAACTCTACGCCGCGGGGGGCGAAGAAATCTTCTGGCGGGCCGCCTTCTCCACGCCCCTCAACGAAGCGTCGAGCCCCTTCGTGCTGGGGGACAATGTGCTGCTCCTCTTTCCCACCTCGGAAAACGAAGCCGGGGAAGAGGCCCTCGCGTCGATTCGGGAAATCTACACCTCCTACTGGGTCAGCAGTACCACCGAGCAGGGCCTCAACTCCCTGTTCCTCTCCAGCCCCAAACTCAAGGATCGCTTCCAGACCGTGTACCGGCAGATAAGCGGCGGCTCCTGAGAAGGCGCGGCCCTGCGTGAGCGATGAGAGCCCCAGGGAGCGCCGCGCCCGCCGGGGATACTCCCTAACCTACCGGGGCAAGACCCTCCTCTCCCTCGTCGACCCCATAGCCCAGGCGGAGCGCCTCATAGACGGCCTTGCCCCCTGGGAACTCGAAAGGACCCTCTTCCTCGTGCCCTCACCCCTCTACGGCTACGGCCTCGAAACCCTGCTCCGCCGCATGGGGCCGGACTCCGCCGCGCTCTGCGTGGAACTGGACCCCCGGCTCCTGGCCCTTTCCGGGGAAGCCATGGCATCCCTGATCAGGGAGGAAGAGGAGGGGGCCGAGCCCCCTGCGCCGGAGCCTCCTCGGGCCTGCGGCCCTGCGGGGTCTCCGGCTACCCCCAATGCGGGGGGGAATCCCCCCCGCAACGCCCCCCCAGCCGCTCCCCGCCTCCTCCTCACCGGAGATATGGGGGCGGAGGGCCTCTGCGCCCTGGTGCGGCGCGTCTGGGGCCCCCGGCGCTTCCGCCGCCTCAAGACCCTGCGCCTCAGCGGGGGCTGGCAGCTCGCGGAACAGGGCTACGCGGCCCTGGAAAGGGCCCTGGAGGGGGAGATAGCCGGTGCCTGGGGGAACGCCCTCACCCTGGTCAGGCTGGGGCGGCGCTATATCCTCAACTTCATACGGAACCTTGCCCTGATTCCCCGGGGGCTGGATGCGGGCCGGGGCATTCTGGGCGGGGCGCCGGCGCTGGTCCTGGGGGCGGGGCCTTCCCTGGACGCCGTCCTGGAAGAATTTTCCGCCCGCATCCCCGGAATTTCCCGGCGGGAGGGCCGCGCCTTCAGGATAATCGCCGTGGACACGGCGCTGCGCTGCCTCCTGGAGCGGGGCATAGAGCCGGACCTCGTGGTGGCCCTGGAGAGCCAGCACTGGAATCTGCGCGACTTTAGCGGCCCCGCCGTTCCCCTGGCCATGGACATGAGCGCCCTCCCCGCTACGGAGCGTTTTTCCGCCGGGGCCCCCATGCTGTTCTTTACCCCCTGGACGGCCCTGGGCCTCCTCCGGCGGCTTGCCGGGGCGGGCTTCCTCCCCGCGGAAATCCCCCCCCTGGGCTCCGTGGGGCTCAGCGCCACGGCCCTGGCCCTGCGTCTCGGCTCCGGGCCGGTGCTTCTGGGGGGCCTGGACTTTTCCTTTAGCCTCGATCAGCTTCACGCCCGCTCCGCGCCGGGGAGCCTTGAAAAGCTCGTCTCCCTGACGCGGCTCAGGTCCCCCCTCAACGCGGAGGCGGCCTTCCGGGGCGGCGTTACGCCGCTCCCCTCCAGGGGGGGGCCTCCCGTGCTGAGCGGCGGGGCCCTCAAGCGCTACCGGGACCTCTTTGAGCGGGAATTTTCCGGGGATCCCCGGCTTTTCGCCCTGGGCGGCTCCGGGCTTCCCCTGGGCCTCCCCCTGCTGGAAGCCGGGGACGCGCTGGCCCTGCTCCGGGGCCCGCCCTCCGCCGCCGTTCCCCGGCCCCTGCTCCCGGAAAGCCGGAGGGCGGAATTCCGCGCCTTCCTGGGCCGGGAGCGGGACCTCCTCCTCGAGATGCGGGGCATCCTCACCGGCCCCGGCTCCGGCGGGGAGCGGCTCGCCGCCCTCCTGGGGGAATGTGACTACCTCTGGGCCCACTTCCCCGACCATGCCGGGGCCGCCGGGGTCCCTGCGGGCGATTCCTTCCTCCGCCGGGTGCGGGCGGAACTCGATCCCTTCATCCGGCAGTGGGAACTTACCCTGAAAGCAATGTAACCGCGGAGTAAAAAGGATTAACGCGGAAAAGCGGTTACATTGAGGCTTTCCCAAAACTTCAGTTTTGGGAAAGCTACCTTGGATTTATATGGAAAAAGTGGACTTTAGGCCGCTTTTTCCAAAAGCCTGGCCCAAAACCGTGCGCTTTTAGCGCACCATCAATTAGTTTTGGGCCAGGCTCATTTCTTTAGCCTTTACCTTAGCCTGCCACCCCTTCCAGTCAGGAATGCTAAGTTTTTGCCGGGCTCTACGCCTCGGTAAAGTAACAAGGGGTGGCAGCGGGAAGAAATATGGGGGGCACCTCCGGGGGGCCCCATATTTCTTCCCGGCTGACAGGACCCCCGGTAATTTTTTAAGGCGTCCTGTCATGTTAAACTTAGAATTCCTGTGCGGGTTACGTATTGACAAAATTAAAAAAAATATATAAACTGTACGTTATAAAATGATGAGGTTATGAAATATGCAGATGATAGATAATGAATGCGGAGGTATGAAATGAAAAAAGTTTGTTATGTCCTTGGGGCCGGATTTTCGGCTTATGCAGGCTTACCAGTTATGGCAAACTTTATTGATAAAGCGAAAGACATATATTATAACGATAATAATTATCAATACGCGAATTTTTTTTTGAAGTGCGAATTTTTCTTAGAAAAATTCAGAAAAAACTTCATAAGGAGTCCGATAGTTTAAGACCTTACGAGGCCTATTATTTATTTTATCAACAATCCTGTC
>JAISQV010000048.1 GCA_031273985.1 Spirochaetaceae bacterium
TCGGGGGACTACGATGTGGTGCTGGGCTCCAACCCTTCGCTGCCGGAAATTTGCGCCGCCGTGGGGGCCCAGTTTCCCGAACAGAAGTTCGTCATCACCGATGCCGAGGCGGAGGGGAACCCGCAGATAGCTACCTGGCTCTACAATCAGTATGAACAGTCCCTCTACCTCGGCTATCTGGCGGGGCTTATCACCACGGCGAATCCGGCGGAACTTCCCTACGCCAACGCCGCGAAACGCATAGGTTTTATCGCCGCCCAGGAGTACCCGCTGCTCAACGGGCATCTGGTTCCGGGCTTTCTTGCGGGGGCGCGGATGGCGGATCCGGCGATAAGCCTGGACTTCCGCATCATCGGAAACTGGTACGACGCGAACAAGGCGGCGGACCTGACCCGCAGCATGATGGACGCGGGGGTCGACGTGTTCGCCGCCATCGCCGGGGGCGCGGCCCAGGGCATGATCAGGACGGCCCAGGAGCGGGGCGCCTATGTCGTGTATCACAACACCAATGAATACGCCGCCGCGCCGGGCATCATCGTGGGCTGCGGGGTCATGGAGCAGAAAAAGCTGGTCAAGGAAATCCTGGCGGACGCCCTGGCCGGTACGATACAGTACGGCGTGTCAACGACCGTGGGCCTGCGGGAGGGCTACCTGGGCTTTATCGATGACGATCCGGGCTACCGGGAGCATCTGCCCCGCTCCGTCCGGGAAAGGTTTGGCCGGTTTATTGAGGAGCTTAAGGCGGGGAATGTCGCTTACGACCTTCCCCCTCTGCGATGAGGGCAGGGGGAGCGGGGGGCGTTCCGGCGCTGGAACTCCGCTCCGTCTCGAAACGGTACCCCGGAATGGAGGAATGGGCCAACCGGGATGTATCGCTGGAGCTAAAACAAGGGGAGATTCTCTGTATAGCCGGGGAGAACGGCGCGGGTAAATCCACCCTGATGAAGATTCTCTGCGGGCATATCCAGCCCACGGAGGGGGAGATTCTTGTGGACGGCAGGCCCGTGCGCATAGGCTCCCAGCCGGACGCGGGGCGTCTCGGCATAGGCATGGTTCACCAGCATTTTATGTTGTTCCCGGAGTACACGGTGGCCCAGAATGTGGTGATGGGCATAGAGCCCCGCCGGGGGAAGGTGTTCTACGACTTTACCGAGGCGAATATCCGCGTGGCCCGGGTGATTCAGGAGCACGGCTTTTCGCTGGACGTTCACGCCCCGGCGGGCTCCCTTACCGTGGGGCAGATGCAGCAGGTGGAGATTCTCAAACTCCTCTACCGGGACTGCCGCATCGTCGTTCTGGACGAACCCACTTCGGTGCTGACGGATCAGGAGATCGGTTCCCTGTTTGCCACCTTCAAAAAACTTGCCGGCGCGGGGAAATCCCTGATCTTTATCACCCACAAGCCCGGAGAGATAAAGCGCGTCTCCCACCGGGTCGCGGTGATGCGCCGGGGGAAGCTTCTGGGGGTGTGGGACACCGCCGCCGTTGATGAGTACGAAATTTCCCGCATCATGATGGGCGGGGACGGCGCGGAGGGCCTTTCCGCCGGGACCGCCGGCGGCGGGGACGAAAAGCCCGCCGGCGCGGGGGAGGGGGCCGGAGACCCCGTCCTGGTCTTTGAGGACGTTACCGTCCTCCGGCGGGGGCAGAGCCGGCCCGTGCTTGACCGGATCAGTTTCAGCCTCCGGCCGGGGGAGATTCTGGGCTTCGCCGGCGTGGGGGGCAACGGGCTGGGCACCCTGGAGGCGGTGCTGGGGGGCTTTCTCCCCGTTACCGGGGGCCGTATACTCCACGCCGGGAAAGACATCACCCGGCTCAAGACCCGCGCCCTGCGCCGCCGGGGCCTTGCCTATGTGCCCGGCGACCGGCTTGCCGTGGGCAGCGCCCCGGACGCGAGCCTTACGGAGAACCTCATCGTAAACCGGCGGCGGAGCCTTTCGCCCCGGGGAATTTTCAGGGCCCCGGCGGTGGCGGCCTTTGCCGGGGACCTGATCCGCCGTTACCGCGTTGCCGGGAAACCGGGCCAGCCCCTGCGCTCCCTTTCCGGGGGCAACATACAGAAGCTGATCCTGGCCAGGGAGATAGAGCAGTACCAGGACTACATTGTCTTCTCAGAGCCCACCTGGGGCCTCGATCTTTCATCGGGCCGCGCCGTTTATGAGCAGATAGCCCTGCTGCGCTCACGGGGCGCGGGAATCATCATCATTTCCACGAATCTCGACGAACTGCTCCTCAACGCGGACCGGATCATCGTCTTTTACCGGGGCGCGGCGGCGGCGGAACTGCCCAACCCGGCGGAGCGGCGGGGGGACACGTACCGCGCCGCCATGAAGGAGGAGATAGGCGCCTATATGCTGGGCCTGAAGCGCCGGGAAGCGAATCATGCCTGAAGTTCTGCCCTCCTCAAACCCCGAAAAAAACGCCCCCAGCCGCTTCCAGCAGGGCCTGGGCCGGGCCCTGGCGGCGCTGGGCGGCACCTCCTCGGGCATGGCGCTGATCCTGCTGATCAGCCTCGGCGCGGCGGCCCTGCTCATCTTCCTCCTCAGCGCGGAGCCCGCGAAGACCCTGGGCCTCTTCTTCCTGGGCCCCCTGCGGAACCGCTACTACTTAGGGAATATGCTCAACAGCGGCGTGCCCCTCATCTTCGGGGGCCTGGGGGTGTCGGTCGCCCTGCAGGGGGGGAACTACAACCTTGGCGGGGAAGGGCAGATCTACGGGGGCGCCTTTGTAAGCACCCTCTGCGCCCTGGCCCTGGCCCCGCTGGGCTGGGTTGGCGCGGCGGCGGCCCTGCTGGCGGGCTCCTGCGCGGCGGGCCTCGTGGCGGCCTTTTCAGGATTCTGCCGGGTGCGCTGGAATACCAACGAGCTCATTACGAGTTTTCTCGTATCCAATATGCTTATTCTGGCGGTGAACTACCTGATCACGGGCCCCTTTCTGGACCCGGAGACCAACCTCCAGTCCACGCGGAAGATACCCGAAAGCTTCCGGCTCCCCCGCATACTCCCGCCCTCTTCCCTCAGCACGGCGCTCTTCCTGGCCCTCCTCGCGGCGCTGGCGGTGTGGTTCTTTCTCTACCGTACCAGGCCGGGCTACGAGATACGCATCACAGGTTACAACGCTATGTTCGTCCGCTACGGCGGAGTCTCCGAATCGCTGACCCGGATACTGGCCATGTTCCTCTCCGGCGCCCTCTGCGGGCTGGGCGGGGGCCTCGCCGTCTACGGCACCTACTATGCGGCCATGAAAGAATTCTCGGCGGGCCTGGGCTGGAACAGCATAGCGGTAGCCCTCATAGCCCGGGCAAAACCGGCGCTGGTGATCCCCTCGGCGCTGTTCTTCGCCTGGATAGGCGCCGGGGCGCGGATGGCCATGCAGTTTTCCGGCGTTACCGTGGAGATCGCCTCGATAGTCCAGGCCACCGTCTTCTTCCTGGTTACCAGCGCCGTACTCCTCAACTTCCGCGCCGCCCCCAAGCCGGGCCGTAACACGAAGCCCAGGGCGGGCCGCAAGCCGGGCCCTGGGGCCTTCCGCCGGGGGGGGGGCCTGTGAACTTCCCCCTGCTCCACAGCGCCGTTACCATCATGACCCCCCTCCTCTACGCCGCCCTGGGGGGCCTCTTCACGGAGCGGGCGGGGATGCTCAACATAGCCCTGGAGGGCCTCCTCCTCACGGCGGCCTTTGCCGCCAACACGGCGGCCTTTTTCACCGGGAACGCCCTTGCGGGGACCCTGGCCGGAATATGCGCCTCCCTGCTCCTCGCCGCCGTCGTGGGCGCCGTTACGCTGAAACTCAGATCCAATGTCTTTATAACGGGCCTTGCGGCGAATCTCTTTGCCCAGGGCATGACCGTGGTACTTTCCCAGCGCATATTCGGCACCCGGGGCGTCGTGGCGGCGGCGAAACTCCCCCCCCTCAAGACCCTGACGCTCCCCCTCATCTCCCGGATCCCCCTTCTGGGGGACATCCTTTCCGGCCACACGATCTATGTGTACCTGAGCTGGCTCCTCCTCTTCATGGCCTGGGCGCTCCTCTTCAAGACCCCCTTCGGCTTCCGCCTCCGGGCCTGCGAAAACCGTGCCGAGGCCCTTGCATCCCTGGGCATCAGGCCGGGGGCCTACCAATTCGCCGCCTTCCTGCTCTCCGGCCTCACCTGCGGCATAGGCGGCGCGCTTCTCACCCTCAACCTCGGCATCTTCGTCCCCAACATCGCCGGCGGCAGGGGCTGGATGGCGCTGGTCGTGATCTTCCTCGGAAACCGCAAGCCCCAGGGCCTCCTCGCCGCGGCGCTCATCTTCGGCCTGGCCGAAAGCCTCTCCAACTACGCCCAGGGCGTGCTCCGGGTCCCGGCGGACTTCATCCTCGCCATCCCCTACCTCTTTACCCTGGCCGGCATGGTAGGCGTATCGG
>JAISQV010000090.1 GCA_031273985.1 Spirochaetaceae bacterium
AGCGCAGCCCCGGATTGCCTCGTCCCCCGAAGCGCGCCCGTAGGTTTCGTTTAACTGTTTGAAGCGGTCCAGATCAAAGAGCCAAAAGGCGTGGTAATTTCCCTCGTGAAACCGGTGGATAAAAAGATTCACATTGTTGTAAAGCGCGTCCCGGTTATGAAGCCCCGTCTGGGAATCCTTCACGGGCCTGTGGCCCGGATCGTTCAGGTTTCCTATGTAGGCCCATATTCTTTTTTCCAGCTCCGCGAGGGATTCCGAGAGCACCTGGAGTTCATCGCCGGTGTGAATGGAGAGCGCGGCGAGTTTCCGCAGGCTGCTCCGCTGATCCCTCCCCAGGTCCTGGCCGGCAAGAAATTCCCCGGCGGCCCCCGCCAGGGCGTAAACGGGCAGCACCACGGAGCGGCGCACGATGTACCAGTGGATCAGGGCAAAGGCCAGGGCTACGGCCAGGGAAATGAGGGAGAGGTACAAAAAGAATTCCTGCCGCTCCCGGGAGAGCCTTTCCATGGAAAAGTCCGCGGCCACATAGAAACCCCGGGCCGCCTCGCCGTTGGAATAACGCACCGGGCTGTGCACCGTCAGTACGGTACCGAAGTTACTGTTGTATATCTCGGGCGCTATCTCCCGCCCCTCAAGAAAGGGCAGCTTTTCTTCTTCCGGGAAACCCTCGTTCCAGGGATCCAAGAATCCCAGGGGTATCTCATCTTCCCCGGAGGCGTCAAAGAGGAAGACGGAACCGTCAGGTATAAACTTAACCACATAGAGAGTCGTCAGGGCATTGTGCTTGAACAGATTCCGGAGCAGCGCCCGGGTTACGGCGTAACCCTCGTCAACACCGCCGGCAAGGTAGCGTTCCAAATCTTCGCCCGACAGTATCTCCGCCGCCGTATCGGTGAGGCCCTGCCCCAAAGAAATATACTTGCGCTCCATGTTCCGCTGGTAGAAGGCGTAACCCGTTACCGTCAAAGCCGTACCGGTCCCCAGGGTAACGATAAAGATCAGCAGGGAAAGCCGGACACTGAGCGAAACGCGCACGGTGCGTTCAGAAGACATGGGATCATTCTATAGGACCCGGCGGGCTTTGTAAATGCGGCGTTTACGAATGTAAAGCCCCTCCCCGCGGAAGCCTGGCGGGGCTTCTACCGGGTATTGATGATCCAGTTGTAGAGATTCTGAACGGAGTATTGTTGATTACGCTCCCCGTGGTTCTGCCCGAGCTGGCTGAAGTGGTAATAGGTAATCTGGCTCTCCTGCTGGAAGGTTTCATGGTAGTAGAGTTCCAGCGGCCACCGCCGCCAGATTGAGGGGGCGGAACCCCACTGGTAGTACATCCCGATTCTCCCGCTGGTGGGCAGAATGGGCGCGGTAAATTCCCGGTTAATCTCATCCACCAGCAGCCGGAACTTCCGCTCTATGTAGGCCGCATTGGAACTGCGCACCTCAAGGCGCACCGCGAAGTAACCCCGGGGCGGCGTCCCCGAAGGCGAGCTCGTTTCATCGACAAAGTAGGTAACGTTGAAGGTAACGGGGCTGTTGTCCGTCAGGTAGATAAGGCAGCTCTGCCTCAGCATACTGATCCCCGTGTCCCGGCGGTCCAGCGTTACCCTGCCCATCAGCCTAAGCTTGGGATTGTAGATGAACAACTCGTCCATGGAAATGCCGAAGTCGTAGCCCTGATTGATGCCCCAGAGCACTTCGTCCGGCGGCTCCCCCCGGAAGCGGGCGCCCCAGGTATCGCTTATCAGCACCGCCAGGTGATTTCCGGGAAGGTCCTCCTGCGCAAAAATGCAAGGGACCAGGAAACAACAGCATAGGGTGATTAATAGTTTCCTCATGACCGGCAAACTCCCGCTTACGAGTGTAACACGGACCCGTAAAAAATTAAAGGCCGCCGGGCGCTTCGCGCAGAGAGCGTAAGGAGGGGGCCGGGCCCCCTGCGCCGGAGCCTCCTCCCCGCTTCGCGGGTCCGGGGTCTCCGGCTACCCCCAATGCGGGGGAGCACCCCCCGCAACGCCCCCCGGCGCATCCCGGAGTTTGCGCTCCGCGCAAACTCCCAAGCTGAAAACCGCTTTGCGGTTTTCAGCAGCAACGCCCCGTGATTCCTCGCTGGAGTTTGCGGAACCGCCACAGGCGGTGAAGCAAACTCCCAAGCTGAAGCCGCTTGCGGCTTCAGCAGCAACGCCCCCGTTGGAGGGCCCGATGCCCTGTCCCGCGCTCTTCCAGCGCTCTCCCCGGCTTGACAGCGCCGCCCCTGCCTGTTACCCTAAAAGGGATGATTCACCGGTTTCCCCGCTGGGATGGCCCGGTGTTTGTGAGCCCATTGAAGCGAGGTTATCATAAATGGCTGTACCGAGAGCAAAAACATCGAAGGCGCGGACCCGCCGCCGGCAGACGCTTAATATGCGCCTTACCAAACCCACCCTGATTAAATGCAGCGCCTGCGGAAACGAGATTCAGCGTCACCGGGTGTGCCCCAAATGCGGTTTTTACCGGGGCCGGCAGGTCATAGTCCCCTGACAAACCCCTGAGGGGGGCTCACTCCGGGGAGGTGGGCTTTGATCCCGCTTTGAGCGGGGCCGTCAAAGGGCCCCGTCTTGAATCCTTAGGCGGGTTACTCAACCAAGGAGAACAACATGGATGAATTGTTTGAGAAGATGAAGAAACTTATTGCCGAAAAACTGGAGATCGATGGAGGAAAGGTAACCCTGGACGCATCGTTCCGCCAGGATCTCGGTGCGGACAGTCTGGACACCTATGAATTGGTCTACGCCATTGAAGAGGAAATGGGTATCTCCATTCCCGATGAAAAGGCCAACGAATTTGAAACAGTCCGGGACGCTTACGAGTATATTAAATCCCAGCAAAAATAAGCCGTCTTCCCCCCCGGAATCCTCCCCTCCCTTGGGGGGCGTCTTACCGGCGCCCGGCCCGGAGCGGAAGCAGCAATTGGCGGTTTTTCTCAAGACCTCAAGGCTTCGCTTCAGGAATCAGAAACTCCTGGATCAGGCCTTTGTGCATCGGTCTGTTTCCAATGAATCAGCCTACCGGAGTAACAACGAGCGGCTTGAATTTTTGGGGGACGCCATTCTGGGGGCTGTCACCGCTGCCCTGCTTTACGAAGAAATGCCGGATAAGCCTGAAGGCGAACTGGCAAAGATAAAGTCTGTGGTGGTTTCCGAAAATGTACTGGCCGCCGTGGCCCGGGAACTCCAGATCAACACAGTGCTTCTTCTGGGGCGGGGGGAGGAACTCTCCGGGGGGCGTGAAAAAAACGCCATCCTCGCGGATACGCTGGAAGCGCTCATCGGCGCCCTGTATCTGGATTCCGGTTACAAGGCTGCCTTTGTCTTTATAAGCCGCTGGATGCGCGTTGAGATACACCGGGTTCAGGACAATCGCTCTTACCGGGACTACAAGTCCCTCCTTCAGGAAATGACCCAGCGGCTCTTCCGCAGTTACCCGGTATACCGCCTCGTCAAACGGAGCGGCCCGGATCACGAGCATATCTTCTGGATGGAAGTAAAAATCAACGGTGAAGTTTTTGGTCCCGGCATGGGAAAAAACAAAAAAAGCGCCGAACAGGAAGCGGCCCGTATAGCCTACCTCGCCTTTGCCGAAGTTACCAGGACGAACAGCCAGGAGCGGCGCGCTAGTACGTAGTCTGCATTGAAATCGTGAATAAAGCAAAGCGGTATCAAAAGTGAATTTAATCACGGACGACACGGACAAAAGCGGGGATTTCGAGCAAAAAGGCTGTGTTTTCCGTGAGGTCTGCTTTTCCTTTAAAGCTGGCGGAAAATTCTTCTGGTTTATCCGTATTTTCAATGCAAACTTCGCACCGGCCCCTGATTGTATTGAGGGCCGCTGCTTGCCGCGGGGTATCGTTGTAAGCGAATCATTGGCTTTCCCGGCGGCGCAGATTCTCCGCGATGCGAAGCAGGTCCTCCCGGTTGTTGAGGGCCGGGTCTTCCACCACCGCCTCAAGGAGCTCCCCCAGGAGAATGCCCACACGCTTCCCCGGCTCCAGCCCCAGGCCGATCAGGTCCCTGCCTGAAACGGCGAGGTCTTTGAGGGAAAGGGCCCTGCTCCGGGCGAGGACCGCCTCTATCCGGAAAGCCATGCCGGCAAGGACCTCCGGCGGGGCCTCGATGCCGGAAGTGGCGAAGGCGTCGGCCCTGCGGAGATCGTAGAGATCCGGGAGGTTTTCCTCCCCGGCGCGCATGACAAAGCGCCGTACCGCGGCGTCGCTCCAGGTTTCCTCGTAGTGAAACATATGCTCCGCCACGAGGTGTTTTACCCTTTCAGTCACCGCATTGGGGTAGCGGAGCCGCTGAAGTATCTCCCCGGCCATGCGCGATGAATGGACCTCGTGGCGGTAGAAGCTGCGCTGCCCCGCTTCGTCGATCCTGGCGGTTTGAGGCTTCCCCAGATCGTGCAGCAGCGCGGCGAGGCGCAGCGGGAGCGTGTAGTTATGGCTTGCCGCATAGTCGCAGGCCAGGAGGGAGTGATCCAGCACGTCGAAGCGGTGGCGGCCCTTCTGCTCCACCCCCCGGCAGGCGGCGAGTTCCGGGAGTATCAGGGCGAGGAGGCCGGACTTTTCCATCAGGGTAAAGGCCGCGGAGGGCCGGGGGCTCATCAGTATTTTGTCCAGTTCGCCGCGCACCCGCTCCGCCGATACTTTGGCCGTAACGTTCAGAGCGGGGCCTATGGCCTCGAAGGTGGCCCCGTCCAGATCAAAGCCCAGTTGGGCGGCGAAGCGGACCGCCCGGAGTGCCCTGAGCCCGTCCTCGGCAAAGCGGTCCCCGGCCTTTCCCACGGCGCGGATGATACGCCGCCCTATGTCCCCCCTCCCGTCAAAGGGGTCCACCAGCGTCTTGCCGGGCAGTTTCAGGGCCGCGGCGTTCATGGTAAAGTCCCGCCGTGAAAGGTCCTCCTCTATGGTGGCCGCATAGCTCACGTTGTCGGGCCTCCGGCCGTCGCTGTACGCCGATTCGGCGCGGAAGGTGGTAACCTCCAGGGAGAGTCCCCGGTAGAGTACCGTTACGGTGCCGTGCCGTATCCCTGTGGGGATCACCCGGTCGAACAGGGCCCGGACCTCTTCGGGGCGGGCGTCCGTGGCCAGGTCAAAGTCCTGGGCCTTCGCTCCCCGCAAAAGGTCCCGCACGGCGCCGCCCACCAGGTAAATCTTCTTCCCCCGGCGGGCAAATACGGCGGCGGCCTCCGTTAGCTGACGGGGCAGGCTCCAGTTGTTCATATCCCCTGCCCTGCTCTTAGTCGGCGAGTTCCAGGGCGCAGGCTTCGATGCAGTTGAGGAGTATGGCCCGTATCATGGGGTCGGTCCGGCCTTCCTCCTCCAGCGCCAGCTCCCAGAGGGCGACAAAATGATTCACGTCCCGGCGCTCCAGGGGAAGGCTCTTGCCGTTCAGGGAGCTTTCGCCGGCCTGGGAGCGGATGATGCGGTCCGATGCGAAAATCACCCGGAGTTCCATGAGGATATTCTTCTCTATCCGGGCTATAAATACGGCGGTGCCCCACCGGTCGCCGTCCTGTATCTTGCGGTACACCGAATAACTCCACTGCTCCAGGGGTATCCGTATCCGGGTGAGGAGTTCCCGTCCCGGTTCGGCGGCGGGGTCCGGTTTGGGGGAGAGGCCTCCCCCGCGCAAGCGGGTTTTTGCCGGGGGGGCGCCCCAGGCTCCCGCCGGCAAACCGCCGCGCTCGGCAATTTCCTGCCGGCCGCCGGGGGTGTAGAACCGGGCGGCGGAGACCCAGCGGGAGCTTTCCGCGGAACGGAGCTCGAAGCGCGCGTCCAGGGCAATGAAGGAGGCCGCCGCGCCGAGGCTCCGCGCCCCGCGGGGGAGTATCCCCTCGCCGGTCCCCGTCGCCTGGGGGGCGGAACTGCAGACCAGCCCCCCCAGCGTCACGAGGTTGCGCACCGGGTAACCGGCAGCGCCTAAGAGGGTCCTGATCAGTACATCGGGGATCATCTTGCCCAGGCGGGTAATCTCGTTGAGCCGCACCATCGCCCCTATTTCCAAATAGCGCTCCGTCCGGGCTATGCGGCGCAGCTCCTCTATCCGTTCCAGGGAAATGATGTCCCTGGGGAGGCTCAGGAAACTGGCCGAGTGGTTTCCCGCGCCCAGGGCGGTTCCGCCGGCCCAGGGAGCAGCGCCGGGGAAGCGGGACCAGAGGCCGAACAGTTCCTGCAGGCTGAGGGGGATGTGAATGTTGCTCCCCCCAAAGGCGGGTCTACGCTCCTCTGCCATAGAGCCTCCGCTGCCGTATCCCGGCTACAGCTTGAACCCCCGCCACGAGACTCTCCGGCTCCGTACAACGGCAGCGCACATCCCGGTACGCGGCGAGAATCTCCTGCCTGGAGGGACGGGGGGTCTGCTCCAGGAGGGCCTCGGCGGCCAGGACCTTGGCGGTTTCGCAGTAGCCGCAGGTCTCCACCTGGGCCTGGGCAAAGCCCGCGGCTATGTCGCGGTATTCGTTGGTCTGGACGAAGCCCTCAATGGTAATGATCTCCCGGTCCCGCACCTGAAAGGCCGGTATCAGGCAGGAGGGGGCTATGCGCCCGTCGAGCAGCACGAAGCAGGCGCCGCAGCGCCCGGAGAGGCAGCCCGCCTTGGCGCCCATCAACTTGAAGCTTCCCCGCAGTATTTCGATGAGCCGGGTCTCGCCTTCGGCCTTCACGCTGACATCCTCGCCGTTGAGGATAAACTTGATGGTCATGATCCCTCCTCCTCCCTGGTTCTGAGGGCGTTCCAGATGTCCCGGGCTCCGATGGGTATGCCCGTGAAGGGATGGTCCGCGGCCTGGGAGACGGCCTGGGCATAGGCGGCGGGGATGCAGCTAAAGGGCAGCTCGTCTATGCCGTTGGAGGGGGAGGAGTCGTTCCAGATGAAGTCTATGTTGATGGGGGGCGCGTCTTCGGGATCCGGGAGGCCGTAGTTCCGTATCTGGGAATCCGGAATGATCCCCTCCTCGTAAGAGAGAAATTCCCGGGAGGCCCAGCCCAGGGCCTGTAACACGGAGTAGCGTATGGAGCGCCATGCCTGCTTTTGGGAGTGGATCTTCCCCCCATTGAGGCCAATCCAGACGCCCCGTATCCTGGGACTGTAGGTTATGGGGTCTATTTCCACCTCCACCACCACCGCCCCCGCGCCCATGCGGGCAAAGGCGTTCTGGTCTATGGGAGGGGCGGGGGAGGGCGGCGCGGGGGAAGCTTCCGCAGTCACCCCCGGAAGCTCCGCCGGGGCAAGCTCCGCGAGAAGTTCCCCAGGAGCGGATTCTCCGGGGGCCAGGGAGTTCTGGAACCAGCCGGGCCCCCACTGGGGCCTCCGGGAGCGCTGCACCGTGATGGGCAGAGGGTCCCGGAAGCGCTGCTTGCGTATGGCCTGACAGGCAAGCTCCACGAGCCGGGTGACGGTGGTGATGTTCCGGGAAAGGGCCGCGGGGCCCGAATCCGGGGAATTCCCCGTATTGCCCGGCAGGATCCGCACCGCATCGGGAGTTATCGAGAGTATTTCCGAGGCCAGGTTACGCCAAATATTGATGTGCTCCCCGTTGGAGGAGATCATGCTGGTCTTGATGTCGAGATGGCTCTTCTTGTCCAGGGTAAGCTCCACCGAGTAGAGCCCCCGGTCCGCCCCCGCGTAGAGGAATCCGCTGGACTGGTAGGCCGCCGCTATGCCTATGCCCCGCAGGGCCTCCTTGCCGGGACCCTGGGCGCGGCGGTGGCGTCTCAGGGTTTCGTAGGAAGCCCATTTCCGGTGAAAGTCCCCCATGGCGGCGGCGGTGTCGAGGAGCCGCTCCAGGTAGAGCTCGTCCGGCACCGGCGCCCCTATGGCCAGGGGCCTTTTTGTGGTCATGGCATTTTCCTTGCGCCACTCCAGGGGGTTAAGGCCCAGCTTTTCGGCGATGAGCCCCGCATGGCGTTCCATGGCGAAGAAGCCCTGGGCAAGGCCGAAGCCCATGAATGAGCCTGTGGGCGGTATATTGGTGGAGAGGGCCTTCCCGTCTATCTTGATGTGCCCCTGCCGGTATATTCCCAGGGCGCCGAGGCAGATACGGTCCAAAATCTCGTTGGTAAACACCCCGTAAGCCCCGAGATCGCAGGCCGCATTCAGCTCCTGCCCCAAGAGCTTTCCCCCTTCCCCCAGGGCGCTCCTGATATGTATCTCCGCGGGGGAGCGTTTGGGGCTGTAGCGGAAGTCCTCGTAGCGGCTGAGCATTACCTTCACGGGCCGCCGGGCGATGAAAGCCCCCAGGGCGGCGTGGCAGGCCAGAAGCGAGGGGTACCAGATCTTGCCGTCCAGATGTATGCCTATGGAGGCGGGCTGCACCAGCACCTGCCCCTGCTCCAGCCCCAGCACGGCGGCCACGGAGCGCCTCACCTGAAAAGGCCACTGGGTGGCCGTATGCACGATGACCCGGGCCTGCTCCCCGGCGGGCCATTCCGCCAGGGCGCCTGTGGGCTCGGAGTACCAGTGCTCCTGAAGGCCCGTGCGGTATATCCCTTCGACCACCGTCTTTGCCTCGGCAAAGGCCTTTTCGGGGTTTCCCAGGGTAACACTGCGCCGTGCCAGCAACGCGTCTTCGGCGAAGGAGGTCAGGCCTAAGCGGGGCATTTCCTCCTCCGTAAGGACCTCGCATTCCGAGGCAATATCTTCAAGGCTGCGTTTCTCCGGCCCGATAAGGAGGGCCACCGGCTCTCCCGCGTAGGAAAGCCGCTCCGCCGCCAGAACGGGAACTTCAAATTCATCGAGGGAATTCTTTCCCGGAATGTCTTGCGCCCGGATCAGAAAACAATCCGGCGGCAGAGGGGGAGCCTCCACGGAGAGCAGCCGGCCCCGGGCTGTGGGGGAACGAAGGGTGATTCCGTAGAGCAGGCCCGGCGGGTCCAGATCGTCAACGAACAAGGGAAAGCACCTCGCCCGCCGTGCGGTCCGCCTGGGCGCCGCTCATGCCCGCCCAGATGGGGAGGGAAACCTCCCGCCGGAAACTCCGCAGGGATTCGGGAAAATCTTCGGGCTCGAGACCGTAGCGGTCCCGGTACCAGCTCATCGTATGCAGCGGTATGAAGTGCACCGAAACGCCTATCCCCCTCTCCCTCAGTTTACCTATAAGCCCGTCCCGGTCAAGGCCGGGCGGCAGCCCCAGGGGGTAGAGGTGCCGGGCGTCCCCCGGGCCCGTGGGCGGGACGCTGAGCCCCGCCACGCCGGCAAAGGCCGCGTCATAGCGCCGGGCAATCTCCTCCCGCATCCGCAGTAACTCCCAGGCCCGCCCCAACTGCACCCGCCCCAGCGCGGCCTGCAGGTCCGTCAGGTTGTACTTGTAGCCCGGCGCCACCACATCGTAGTACCAGGAGGCCCGGGAATCCGTGTAGCGGTTCCAGACGGGCCGGTCTATCCCGTGGAGGCGCATCGTGGCCATGCGCTTTGCCAAAGCTTCGTTTCCCGTAACCACCATCCCCCCCTCTCCGGTGGTAATAGGCTTGGTCGCATAGAAGGAAAACACCCCCGCGTCCCCCAGGGTCCCGGCAAAGCTCCCGTCGGAAAGCCGGGAGGGAAAGGCATGGGCGGCGTCCTCGATGACCGGCACCCCGTAGGAGCGGCATATACTCAGGATCGCCTCCATATCGCAGGAAAGCCCGCCGTAGTGCACCGGCATCACCGCCTGGGGGCGGCCCCGGGGTCCGAAACCCTCCCCCCCCTCCCCCCGGCGGGGCGCATAGGCGGGGAAGCCCCGGCTGAGCCGGTCCAGGCACAATTCCAGGGCGGCAGGATCCAGATGGTAGGTGCCGGGCTTCACGTCGGCAAAGGCCGCCTCCGCCCCCAGGTAGCGGGCCACCTCGGCGGTTGCCGTAAAGGTAAGGGAGGGGCTGATCACCACGCCGCCGGGCCCCACGCCGGAAGCTTCCAGGGCTAGATGCAGCCCCGCTGTGGCGGAATTCACCGCCAGGGCCCGGAGCCCTCCCGCTTGAGCCGGATTCGGAGGCGGGGCGCTCAGAAAGGCGGCGAATTCCTCCTCAAAGGCCAGGGCCTCCCGCCCCGTGGTCAGCCAGCGGGAGCGGAGAACCCGGATCACCGCCTCCTCCTCCTCAAGCCCCAGAAAGGGGCGGCTAAAGGGAATCTCTTCGGGAATCATGATCCTTCTCGGCAAGGCTGGGAATATACTTGCGGAGTATGCCCCGCAAGAGGGCGGAGTCCCGGTAGCGCTCCGGGGCTGCGGGATCAAAATGCACTACGGGCTCCAGCTCCGCCGTCAGAGAGCCCAGGTCCAGCGCCGGGCCCTCCCGCTCAACCCGCAGTATGCGCTTGTATTCGGTCTTTACCGGCC
>JAISQV010000139.1 GCA_031273985.1 Spirochaetaceae bacterium
GTGGCAGCGGGAAGAAATATGGGGGGCACCTCCGGGGGGCCCCATATTTTTCCCGGCTGACAGGACCCCCGGTAATTTTTTAAGGCGTCCTGTCATGTTAAACTTAGAATTCCTGTTCGGCTCCCTTGCCATGTTTTGTTTTTTATGCCACTCTATACCCGGTTCGGCGTCAGGTAAAACCAGTTGACCGGGGGGGGAGCGCAAAAGCGTTTTGGCGGAGCCAAAACCTTTGGAGCGTGGGGGGGCCGGGCAGTGGGTAAGGGCTGCGCGGCTTGGGCCTGGTAATCGGCCCCCCTCCTGACTGGTTTTGTGATGGACGGATCCTTCAAGGTGGGTCAGAATGACCCGAAAGACAAGCCGGCGTGGTGGAATGGTAGACACGGCAGACTCAAAATCTGCTGTCCGCGAGGATGTAAGAGTTCGAGTCTCTTTGCCGGCACGTGCAGGCGAACAAACGGTTTTCGCGGGAGGTGATCCGGTATCTCCGGGGGGAAATCCGGGAGGCCGGAGGTAACGAGGTCTATGCCTTTGGCTGGCTCGATGAGCAGGGGCTGGTAGGGCGGGCGGAAGTCCAGGCCCGGGGTAACGAGGGGGCGGTGCTGGCCCTGCCGGAGCGGCAGGAAGCCTTTGGCGACGCCCCGGATGTGCTGATTCACAATCATCCTTCAGGTTTTCTCGTCCCCAGCGACAACGACCTGGCCATTGCGGGCCGGGCGGCGGAAGCGGGCATAGGTTCCTTCATTATTGATAACGAGGCGGCAGAGCTCTACGCCGTGGTGGAGCCAACCCGCCGGCGCAAGGTCAGGAAGCTCGATGCCGAAGCTATCTCCGCCTCCCTGGAAGAGGGCGGGGCCGTGGCGGCGCGGCTTGAGGCCTTCGAGCTGCGGCCCAGCCAGTTGGGGCTCATGCGGCTGATTATCCGGGGTTTTAACGAGGACGCCCTGGTAGCCGCCGAGGCCGGGACCGGCGTGGGGAAGTCCTTCGCCTACCTGCTCCCCGCCCTGAACTACGCCCTGGACAATGACGAGCGTATCGTCATCTCCACGGCCACCATCAACCTGCAGCAGCAGCTCTACGACAAGGACATTCCCCTGGTGGCCGCCGCGCTGGCGGGCCGGGGGGAGATCAAGGCGGTCCTGGTGAAGGGGAGGGGGAACTACCTCTGCCGGCGGCGGCTCCACGACGCCCTGCGGGAGGTTGAGGCGGGGCTTCTGGAGGACGAGGAATTTCACGCGCTCCGGGCGATCAACGACTGGGCGGAGAGCGGCGCCGCGGGAAGCCGCTCGGACCTTCCCTTCATGCCCCCGGAGACAATCTGGTCCCGGGTGTGCAGCGAGTCCGATCTCTGCATGGGTATGCGCTGCCCGGAGCGGGAGCGCTGCTTCTTTCTGGCCCTCCGCAGGGAATGTTCCGGGGCCCGCATCCTGGTGGTGAATCACCACCTCCTCTTCGCGGACCTTGCCGCCCGGGACCGGGGCGCCGGTTATGACGCCACGGTGGTGCTGCCCCCCTACAGGCGGGTGGTCATCGACGAGGCCCACACGGTGGAGGACTCCGTCACTTCCTTCCTTTCCGAGTCCTTTTCCCGCCTGAGCCTGGGCCGCGCCCTGGGCCGGCTTTACCGCGTCCGCCGCAGCCAGCGCCGGGGCCTCCTGCTCCGCCTGGCGGGATTGCTGCCGGCCTCCTTTGGGGCGGAGGCCCAGGCGGAAGAGGCCGGGGCGGAGATAGAGAAGCTGCGGGCCTTCTCCGGGGAACTTGACGGGGAGGCCCTGGATATATGCCGGGAGGAAGGGGCCTTCCGCCTGACGCCCGCCCGGGAGGCCCTCTTCGGGGGCCTCGTCTCCCGCCTCGCGGGGCTCCGCCGGCAGCTTTCCTCCCTGGCGGAGCGGATCAGGCTCATGGTGGAGGGGGTTTCCCCGGACGGGGAGGAGGACCCCGCCGTGTGGGAGATCAAATCCATTCTGAGGCGCCTCGACGCGGTGATGGGGGTATGTTCCGCCTTCCTCGAATACCGGGAGCGGGACCGGGAGGTGCTCTGGCTGGAGCGCCATCAGGGGGCCTCCGGGAACTGGGCGGAATTCCACCTGACCCCCATAGACGTGGCGCCCCGGCTCAAGGAGATACTCTTCGAGCCCAACCGCACGGTGGTCTGCGTGTCCGCCACCCTCACCGTGGGGGGGCGCTTCGATCATTGGGGCGGCCGTTCGGGCTTCAACCTGGCGCGGGACCGGGAAGCGCTCAGCGGCGTCTACCCCTCGCCCTTTCCCTACGCCTCCTCCGTGCTGCTTGCCGTGCCCTCCGACGCCCCGCTGCCGGAGGAAGCCCCCTTCCGCTCCTTCGTGGATCAGGCTGTGGGGGCCCTGGCGGGGAGTTCCGGGGGCTCGGCGCTGGTGCTCTTTACCTCCTACGAGGCCCTCCGCAGTTCCTGGGCCGCCGCCAGTCCGGGCCTTGAGCGGCAGGGGATACGCTGTCTCAAGCAGGGGGACGATGACCGGGGGCGGCTCCTCAAAACCTTCCTGGAGGATGAGTCCAGCGTGCTCTTCGCCACCCACTCTTTCTGGGAGGGTGTGGACGCGCCGGGCGACACCCTGCGCCTCGTGATCCTCTGCCGCCTGCCCTTCAAGAGTCCCGGCGACCCGGTGTTTGAGGCCCGCTGCGAAGCCCTGGAAAAGCAGGGGGGCAACGCCTTCATGGACCTTTCCCTGCCGGAGTCGGTGATCAAGTTCAAGCAGGGCTTTGGCCGGCTGATGCGCCGTTCCAGCGATCACGGGGTCGTAGCGGTGCTGGACGGCAGGATTCTCAAGAAGCGCTACGGCTCCTTCTTTCTCCGCTCCATTCCCGAAACCCGCCGGAGCTTCGCCGAATTCAGCGGGGTCCTCAGGGACACGGAGAATTTTCTGTTCAGCCGGCGCGGGGCAGCCCCCTAAGCGGCGGGGGGCGGTTCCCGGCGGCCCCCCGCGTCAGGCCCCGCTGTCGAAGATCGTCTTTCCCAGCTCCGAGGCCCCCCGGTCCACCCCGGCCCGGCTCTGTTCCAGGGCCTCTCTCTCCCGCTCCAGGCCCGTGAAGGCGTAGACCGTGTTGCCCGCGTCGTCCAGGGAGACCTCCGGCTGGGCATAGGCCCCCGCCTCCTTGATCACCCGGTCCCGGGCCCCCTCCAGATCCCGGGGGCGGCTCTCCGGGACTGAGCCGCCCAGGTCCCCGGCCTTCACCTCCAGGGGGTTCTGCCAGATCCGGCTGTAGTTCTCCTTGCGGAAATTTTCCAGCTTGATCCCCTCGTTCTCCTTCCTGAGCCTGAAGAAACGCAGCGCCGGGACAAGCCAGAAAAGCGCCGAAAAGGCCAGGGGGACCAGTCCCAGCCCCAGGCTAATGGCCCCCAGGGGGTCCCGCAGGAACCGGGACAGAATCGTGTAGACCAGGGCGTAGAAATAGTTGAAGTTCGTTATCACCGTGTTTGACAGAATATGCCCCGTGTTCAGGGCGGAAAAGAAGAAGTAGCCGCCGAAGAGAAGATTCACAGCGTTGATCACGCTGAACCAGAGGTTCATCTTCTTCTTGTTGGAGGAAAAAACCCTGAGGCCCTTGAAGGGGCCCGAAAGGCCCGGAAAGGAACGGTTCCGGGTGTCCGCCCGGCGGAGCAGCTCCTCGAAGCGGTAGATCACCGTCCCCGCCTCCGTGGCTTCGGGGCTCCCGTTGAATTCCGCGCAGTAGCCCGTGATCCGCCGGTCCGCCTCCTGGAGGGAGAGCCCCGTAAGGGCCGCCAGCTCCGGCGTGGAAAGAATCCCCCCGTGGGCCTGCACGTAGGCGATCACCGCCTTCCGCTCCTGCTCTTCCCACAGCGCGTTGGGGTCCCCGTCCCCGAAGACAAAGGAAAAGATCGCCTTGTGGAGCGGCCTGCCCCGGGGCTTCTCCTCCCGGTAGCGCCGGTCCGCGGGCTTGAGCAGCTCCGAATAGAACCAGATGCGGATGATCGTATTGAAGATACCGGAGACCAGAAACATTCCCCCGTCCCCCCGGCGGCGGTCCCTCCCGGAGGAGGAGCCGCTCGCGGCCACGGAGAGCAGCAGCGCCGCCAGGGCGAGAAGCATGAACAGGGCAAAATAGCCCACCAGCATCAGCATAATCCAGGCCTTGAAGAGGAAGGACGCAACGATCCGCGCCCCCCGGCCCAGTTCCCGGAAAAACCTCCCCAGGCGGGCCCGGAAGCCCCGGTACCTGCTCGTGAAGCCCTGGGGAAAGGAATAGAGAATCTCCCCGGACTCCGTCACCTGGAGCCGCCCGGAATACTCGTCCGCCGCCCGGGGCAGAAGCTCCCGCACCGTTTCCAGAGGCAGGGCGCTGCGGGCCACCGCGTCCGCCACGGTGAGCCCCCCGCTCTGCCGTTTCAGGGCCGTGGTCAGGCGCCGGTAGTCCCGGTCCTCGTCCCGGGAGCCCCGTTCCCGCTCAGGCGCCGATACTGCCATCGTCCAGTTCCTCCGCTCTCCGGCTTCCCGCAGAACTTCCCGCAAGGCCGGATATCTTGTTCTTGGCGATAATTTCCGCCAGGGTTACACTGCTAAAATAATCATTGACCAGCCTGGTTACTTCGCTCCACACCGAATGGGCCAAACAAAAACCCAGCCGGTCGCAGTCCTCGGTCTGCTTGTCGCAGGACACAAAATCCAGGTCCTCCCCGGCGGCCTCAAGAATCTCCCGCACGGTAAGCTCGTCCAGCGGCCTGGCAAAACAGAAGCCCCCGCCGGGACCCCGCACGGACGTAACGATGCCCGCCTTCCGCAGCTTAAAAAATATTTGCTCCAGAAAAATCGAAGAAATATTCTCAACTTCCGACAGGGTGCTTACCGGCACCGAAGTCCCGTCCTGCCCCCCCAGCTTTGCCAGGGCCAGCGTAGCCCGGAGCGCGTACCTGCCGCGAGTGGTTATCTTCATGAGGACCCCCGCCCCATCATAGTACCCCTGCGCCAAAAGTGTAAGCCATCGGGAAGGGAGGAGTGAGGAATGAGAAGACAGGAGGGGGCCGAGCCCATATGCGTTTACTTTGATTCATTTTAACCACGAAAGACACGAAAAGCACGAAATTTTTGCTAGTAATCATCTCATTATTCCTCTTCTTTTCGTATCTTTCGTGCTTTTCGTGGTTA
>JAISQV010000181.1 GCA_031273985.1 Spirochaetaceae bacterium
TCGCCCTCTGCCGCCGCATCAACGAGCGCTCCGGCAGAAATGTCATCCCGGAAGCCATACTCACCAAGCCCCCTTCGGCGGAACTCCGGCCCAACCAGAAAGACCAGGACAGCCTGCCCCCCTATGAAGAACTCGACCAGATCCTCAAACTCTATCTCTTCGAAAACCTTTCGAAACGTGAAATAGCCGCGCGCGGCTGGGACGCGGAACTGGCGGGCAGCATCATCAGGACCGTGGCCCGCGCGGAGTTCAAGCGCCGTCAGGCCCCGCCGGAACTCAAAGAATCCCCCCGCGCCTTCGGCATGGGCCGGCGACTGCCCCTAGCGCGGGCCCTCTACGAGATATAGGCCGGGGGCCTGGCAGACGGCGCGGGTTTACGGGAAGGGTGAGGGCGGGTTGTACCGGCCCGGCGGCAAGCTCGATGCGGGGTTTTCAGCTTGGGAGTTTGCGCCGGAGGCGCAAACTCCGGGGGAAGGCCGGGGGCGTTGCTGCTGAAGCCGCTTTGCGGCTTCAGCTTGGGAGTTTGCTTCACCGCCTATGGCGGTTCCGCAAACTCCGGCGAGAAATCACGGGGCGTTGCGAGGGGTCCGGGGGGTATCCCTCCCGGCTGGGGGGGTTGGGGGGCATCGGGCCCCCCAACAGGGGGCTCGGCCCCATATGCGTACACATAAGATTATAACCACAGACCACACGAAGAGCCCGCTTGCGCGGGGGAGGACACAGACTATTACTTCGATAACCTATCCTGAATCTACAAGAATCCCCGTAATTCGCGGGTTTAGGGTGGAAGAAGCTACGATTTCAGGCGAAAAGTCTACTTTTCCTTAACCCGTAGCGGAAAAGTGTGGTCTACTTTTCCTTTAAAGCTGGCGGAAAAGTGGTTGATTTCTTGCTTAAATGTACGCATATGGGATGCGCCCCCCTCTTCTCCCTCATGCTTTTTCCCTGCTGCGAAGCGCCGCATTGACCAAAGGGGCGCTACCTGCTAGGATACCCCTCTATTTGTTTGATCCCATGAACCTTTACATAGATGCCGCCGGAGGGCGGTCAAGGAGTTCCATTCATGAAGAGGACCTATCAGCCCAGCAAGGTTAAGCGGAACCGGAAATTTGGCTTCCGCGCCCGGATGAAGACCCGGGGGGGCAGGCTTGTCTTGAAGCGCCGCCGCGCCAAGGGGCGCACGAAGTTATCAATTTCCGACGAGAAGAAGCCCTATTAGGCGGAATCTGACGGCGTGGACCGCGATTTCAGATTCCGGCGGCATGAACATTTACGGGCTGGTGGTGATATTAAGGCCGTCTTTAAGCGGGGCAGGGTTGTTTCCTGCCCCGGAGCGAAGTTGTTTATAGTGGCAAATGGACTCGCCTATAACCGGATCGTCTTTACCTTTGCCCGAAAATTCGGTAACGCCGTGAAGCGGAACCGGGCGCGAAGGCTGGGCCGGGAGGCGTACCGGCTGCTCAGGGCCTCCCTCAAAACAGGATTCGACCTGGCCTTGCTGGTCTATCCGGGAGAGGATTCCCTCGAAGCCCGGATGGAGCAGCTTACCTTTCTCTTTTCCCGGGGCAGGCTCTTGACGGGGGCGCATGGATGATCAAAGTGAAGGGCCTCCGGGCGGCCCCCCTGGGGGCGCTCTCCGTTCCGCGCGGGATAGCGGTCGGGCTGATACGCTTCTATCAAAGAGCAATTTCACCCCATTTCCCCGCTTCATGCCGGTACCACCCCACCTGTTCAGCCTACGCCGCTGAAGCAATAGCAAAGTACGGCCTCCTCAAGGGGGTCTTTCTGGCGATAAAACGGATACTCCGCTGCCATCCCCTGCACGAAGGCGGCTATGATCCGGTACCCTGAGCGCTGTTTCCGGCGCGGGCGGGGAGTTACTGTAGACGGGGCCCGTTTTTGGAAAAGCGCCCGTAATCCTGGTAGTGAGGAACCATGATGGAAAAAAACACCCTGATAGCCGTGGCGCTTTCGGTCGTAGTATTGGTAGGAACGATCTTTGTTCAGCGGGCCTTCTTCCCCCAGGCCCCCCAGGGGGTCTCCACCGGAATCGAAGCCCCGCCGGAGACCGGCGCGCCGCCCTCCGGCAGCGTTTTGCCGCTCCCCGCGGCTCTTTCCGGCGGGGAAAGCGCCGCGGAACAGCCTGTAGAGCAGCGGGTGGTCATGGAAACCCGGCGGGCCATCGCGATCCTTTCCAGCGCCGGGGGGGATGTGGTTTCCTACCGGCTCCGGGAGCATCAGGAAGGGGATGAATATGTGGAGATGATCCTGGCCGTCCCCGGCCTGGCCGCGGACGGCTTAGCCGTGGACGGCCAGGCCGGGGAGGCCCACGCCTTTACCGTGGCCTTTGGGGATAGTGAGGCCCGCCCCCTGGAGGATTCTTTCCGGGTAAACCGGCTGGGCGAAAATGTGGTGGAATTTTACCGGGACTATGCGATTCCCGGTCAGGCCGGCGGGGAACAGGTTTTCCGCCTCTCCAAACGTTATACCTTCAGTCCCGATGAGTATATGTTTGAGCTCGCCGTTACCCTGGACGGGGGCTACGAAATTCCGGCCCTCAACTACGGCGGCCTGGCCTATACCCTGGGCTTCGGGCCCCAGATAGGCCCCCGGTTCAGCCAACTGGACGGGCGCTCCGAGTACCGCCGCTACCTGACCTACGGCAACGGGAAGCGCCGGGAGGAAAAGCTGAAGGAGGGGGTGCCGAATGTTATCCGGTCCCGCCTTTCCTGGGCGGCCATTGCGGGGAAGTACTTTACCCTCATTGCCGTTCCCGATGCGACAGCCTACACCTTTACCTTCCTGACCGAAGGCGGGACCGGAGCCGGCGCTTCCTCCCGCCTGTATCTGGGCAGGCCCCAGCTCAATGCTTCCAAGACGACGGATGTGTACCGTTTCTACCTGGGGCCCAGGGATCAGGCTTCCCTCGCCATTTACGATACCGGAGTGAACGCGTTTAACCTGCGGGATATGGATATTACCAAGGCGACCAGTTCCAGCGGGATTCTTGCGCCCGTGGAGGCGGTGCTCAAGTGGCTTCTTACCTTCTTCTACCGGCTTGTTCCGAATTACGGCATAGCAATAATACTGCTTACCCTGCTGGTAAAGGTGCTGCTTTTTCCCCTTACCAAGAAGGGCTCCGAGGCCACCCTGCACATGCAGGGCCTTTCGCCCCGGATCAAGGAGCTGCAGGAAAAATACCGGGATAATCCCGCCCAGCTTAACGCAAAGATGGCGGAACTGTACCGGCAGGAAGGCTACAACCCGCTGTCGGGCTGTTTCCCCATGCTGATCCAGTTTCCCATCCTTATCGCAATGTACAATCTTTTTAGCAATCATTTTGATCTCCGGGGCGCCATGTTTATCCCCCGCTGGATACCGGACCTTTCGATTCCCGAGTCGGTGTTTAATTTTGCCCCGGCGAAGCTGCCCTTCCTGGGCTGGAGCGATATACGGCTCCTTCCCTTTATCTATGTGGGCTCCCAGCTTTTGAGCAGTAAAATCACCCAGACGCCGGATCAGCAGGGAAACGCCCAGATGAAAATGATGCTGTACGTGATGCCGGTTATGTTCTTTTTCCTGTTGTACAATATGCCGTCGGGCCTCACCGTCTACTGGATTATGACCAATCTTTTCTCGATGGTACAGCAATTACTGATTAACCGGCATTTGAAAAAGAAAAAGGAAAGCATGGCCCAGGAGAGCGCCAGTCCGGTGATTGCGCCGAGGCCGGGGCCAAAAAAGAGAAGGAAACGCTGATTGGCGTTGAGTTAACCGGTGTTTCTTTGCCGGGATTCCCCGAACCGGATCTTCTGAAAATCGCTGAAATTCCGGTTTGGGCTGCAAAGCATCATGCGGGGTCTTTTGGAATCATTCATGGCGCCCGGAGATCCCCGTAATTTTTATTCTGAGGAGCGGGTCTATGACGTATGAATTTGAAGGCCGTACCGAAAAAGAGGCCATCGACAAGGCCGCGGAAGAACTGGGTCTTGAGAAAGACAGATTTGATGTGGAGATCCTGGAAACCCAGCGTTCCGGTTTGTTCAAAAAGGGATTTGTGCGGATCCGGGTGCATACGGATAAGCCTGCGCAGCGGGATTCTTTTTCGGCTTCCGGCGGAATTCCCGGCGGCGATGAGGCTTCCTTTGAGCGGGCCTCCGCTTCCGGCGGGACTTCCACCCGGACCGCCCTGGAGCGCCGCAGCCCCCCCGCGCTGGGAAACCCCGCGGCGGACAATGACTTTGAACAAAAGATGATCGATTATGTGGAAAACCTTGCCGGACACATGGGATGCCAAGCCACAGTATCAATACTGTTCCGGGAAGAACGCAAGCTGGGGCTTAAAATTGATTCCGACAGTTCCCCCATTCTGATTGGCAAGAAGGGAAAAACCCTGGACGCGATGCAGCTTTTGGCAAATATTTATGCGGGGCGGCAGGGCCGGGAGGATATGCGCATCATTCTGGACAGCGAGAATTACCGGATCCGCCGGGAGGAATCGCTGGTGCGCCTGGCCTACACGGTGGCGGACCGGGTCCGGGAGAGCAGGACTTCCATCCTCCTGGAGCCGATGAATCCCTTTGACCGGCGCCTTATCCACACAACGCTCAACGACATTTCCGATGTAGAAACCAGAAGCGAGGGTGAGGGGCTCATCAAGCAGGTGCGGGTTTACTACCGGGGCGCCATGCGTTAGCCCCGGAAGAAAGACCCGTGAAAAAGGAAAGCCTGTGAAAACAGTGTTTCTGCTTGTTGTTGTTTCCGTCTTTGCCTCCGCCCCTGCCGGGGCCCTGAGCCTGGAGGAGCTTCTCGATCCTGTCCGGGCGGAGGCTCTGGAGCGGGGGGATGTCCTTACCGGGCTGCAGCTTCGGGACCCGGCCCCCAGGCTGAGCCTCAGGAACCCCCGCCTCGCGGCCCTTACGGAGCGCCTCATGGCGGAGGTAAGGCCCTCCATGATGGCGGAGAATCTCAGGCTCTACCGCAAGCGGGAAGGGGCCGGCGGCGCGGGAACGGGGGCCGGCTGGACGGAGGCGGAGCGCCGCGCTGTCTACAACCGGGCCCTGGCCCTGAGCAGCCTGGCGGGGCTGGAGTATTATTCCAGTTCCCGGGGGGCCATGCGCGTCTTCTACGAGACCTCCCAGGTCATTGACGGGCCGGATTCGCGGCAGCCCCTGGCGGACCCCCATTACGCCGAGCCGCCGGAGCACACGGTTCTCTACGCCCGCCAGAAGGACCTCACCTTTGGAGACAACATTTACCGTTATGAATGTTATGCGTGGGAAGACGCGATTGTTCTGGTGCAGGAAAACATGACCGCCATGACGATAGGGATAATCCCTGCCATAGCGAAGCACCGGCTCCGCTCCCTGGCGGTTATCGTCGACGCCGGGCCCTATCTTGTGTTGTACACCTTCGTGCTGGCCCGGGCAGCGTCCCTCCCCGGCATGGGGACCCGCATCGGCGCGTCCTTCACCACCCGGATAGACGCCATAGCCGCCTGGTTTCAGCGCCAGGCGGACAGGGCGCTGGAGGATGCCCTCACAGGGCAGCCGTAATAATTTGGGCGCATCCCCTTCCGTTCCGGAAGGGGACCGGGCTATCGCTCCAATCTTTTTTTGCTGCGCAAAAAAGGATTTCCGCTCTATCAGCCCCTTCGGGTCTGGCAATGAGCAGTAAGGATTTAAGCGCTGCTATTCAGCAGCGCGGAATTGTCCCTTGCGCGAAGAGGCTGAAAACCGCTGCGCGGTTTTCAGCCCGGAGTTTTGCTGCGCAAAACTCCGGGGAAGGGGGGGCGTTGTTGCTGAAGCCGCAAGCGGCTTCAGCTTGGGAGTTTGCGCTCTGCGCAAACTCCGGGAAGAGAGCACGGGGCGTTGCGGGGCAGAGCCCCGCACGGGGGTAGCGGAAGCCCCCGCAGGGCCGCAGGCCCGAGGAGGCTGGAGCGTAGGGGGCTTGGCCCCCTCCCCTCCTCCCTTGTCCCCCCGGCGATCAATTTTCCGCGCCGGGGTACAACACTATCCGTGCCGGGCCGAGGGGAAGCAGGGTCCGGCAGAGATTCTGTATGTCCTGGGGCCGGACTGCGGCGTAGCGGGTGGGGAGGCTGTGGAGATTCCCCGGCGGAAGGTTCAGGGTAACGTAGAGAGACGCATAGTTCCGCGCCAGGTAGCGGTTGCTCTGCATGTTTTGCTCCCAGCCCTTTTGCAGCGTTTCTACCGCCCTGGCAAAGTCTTCCCGGTTTATCCTCCCCTGGGCAACATTTTCCAGTTCCCGTATCACCGCCTCGCTCAACTCCTGCGCCCTGTTGGGGCTGCACAAAAAGTAAGTTTGCAGCGTCAGCTCTCCGGGGGGCGGGAGGGGCGACAGGTCCGCTCCGGCGGAGATGGAATACACCCCGCCCTGGCGTTCCCTGATCTCCTCGGTAAGAACGATTTCCAGATACCCCGACAGTACCTGTGCCGCCGCGGCCTCTTCCTGGGAGTAGTTTTCCGGTTTGAACCAGCCCATGTAAACGATGCTCTTTTCTTCCTGCCCCCGGCGGACGGGGTGTTCGCTTTTCCCCGGACGCACAAGCCCCGGATCGGAGTAATCGTGCCACCGGATTTCCCCGCCGGGGATCGATGCCAGATAGGTTTCCAGGTAGGGCTCCATGAGTTCGGCGTCTATGTTGCCGGTGAATACAAAGGTATAATCCGCGGGATCAGCGGCGCGCCTCAGGTAACGCAGGGCTTGTTCCAGGTTGATCCGATCAACATCCTCCAGGGTCATGGGCCGCAGCCAGGGGTTGTTCCCCGTAATGACCCGCTCCAGTTGGTCAAAGAAGTAGCCTTCGGGCTCCTCGTCACGCCGGAGGAGCTGTGTCCGGTACTGATCCGCCACCACCAGCAGCGCGTCCCGGTCTATCCGGGGCTGGGTAAAGCCGAGGTACAGCAGTTCAAAAAGGGTCTTGAGATCGTCCCTGGTGGCGGAGCCCTCAAAGCCCCGCTGAAAGGCGCTGCTCCAGAAGGAGAAGGAGACCTGCCGTCCTGTGATGCGCTCGGTCAGTTCCCGGTGCGTGTAGGGCCCCAGCCCCGATGCCTGGGCCAATTCGGAGGCCAGAGCCGCTGAAACCGCCTCTTCCGCCGGAACCGCAGCGAAGCCGCCCCGGCTCATGGCGTAGAGCATGATCTCGTTGTTCCGGTTGGCCGTAGCCTTGAGAATCACCGTGACCCCGTTGCTCAGGGTCAGTATCTCCGCGCCGCTTCCGGCGTCCTCCGTCCGGGCAAGCACGGCCCCCGGCTCCGGTTCCGAAGTCAGGAGTTCCTCCCCCAGGGCGCTTTCCAGGGGCCGGGGGATGCGGGACCGGGGGGCCTCCGCGATGATGCGGCGCAGTTCCGCCTCATCGGGGACGGAGGCGGCCTCCGCTTCCGGGGCAATGATGGTGAGGGTAAGATCGCCGGTCTCAAAAAAAGACCGCGCCGTCGCGGCAAGATCCCGGACGAGGATTCCGGGCAGCAGCATTTCTACCGCCTGAAGTTCCCATTCGCTGCCGGGGACCGCGCTGCCCCGCAGAAAATGTTCCTGGAATTGTTCGAGGTATGACCGCGACTCCTGACGGTCCTGCTCGGAGGCCCTGCGCCGCAGCTCTGAAAGCAGCGCCCGCTTGGCAAGATCGATTTCCGATGC
>JAISQV010000293.1 GCA_031273985.1 Spirochaetaceae bacterium
CTTAACGCGGTGCTGGTGCAGATTCCCATAGGTCTTGAGGACCGGCTGGAAGGGGTGGTGGACCTGGTGGCCATGAAGGCGGTTTATTTTGACGGGGATCAGGGGACGAGCCTGCGTTACGCGGAGATTCCCCCCCACCTGAAGGCCGACGCGGAGAAGTACCGGGACGAGCTGGTGGACGCGGCTTCCATGCACAGCGACGAGCTGGCGGAGCTGTACCTTGCCGGGGAGCCTATCCCCGAGGATCTGCTGCACCAGGCGATACGGAAGGGCACGCTGGAAGAGAAATTTGTGCCGGTGATGGTGGGCTCCGCTTACAAGAACAAGGGGATTCAGCCGCTGCTGGACGCGGTGAATTACTATCTGCCCCATCCCGGGGAGGTGAAGAACTATGCCCTGGACCTGGACAAGGGGGAGGAACGCCGGGAGTTGTCCGCCGAAGGGAATCTTCCCACGGTGGCGCTGGGCTTCAAGCTTGAGGAGGGGCAGTACGGGCAGCTTACCTATGTGCGGATCTACCAGGGGGCCCTGAAGAAGGGGGACGAACTGACCAATACCCGCGCCCGGAAGCGCTTCAAGGTTGGGCGCCTGGTGCGTATGCATTCGGACAATATGGAAGACATTAACGAGGGGGCGCCGGGGGATATTGTGGCGCTTTTCGGCATAGACTGCGCCTCGGGGGACACGTTCTGCGGGGCGGGGCTCAACTATGCGATGACTTCGATGTATGTGCCGGAGCCGGTGATTTCCCTGGCCGTTAGCCCCAAGGACAAGAAGGGCTCCGATCAGATGGCCAAGGCCCTGAACCGCTTTACCAAGGAAGACCCCACGTTCCGTACCTATGTGGACCCCGAATCGAACCAGACGATTATTCAGGGTATGGGGGAGCTGCACCTGGAGGTGTACCTGGAGCGGATGCGGCGGGAGTACAAGTGCGAGGTTGATACGGGTATGCCCCAGGTGGCCTACCGGGAGGCGATACAGCAGCGGGCGGACTTTAATTATACGCACAAGAAGCAGACCGGCGGCTCGGGCCAGTACGGGCGGGTTGCCGGGTACCTGGAGCCCTACGCGGAGGGGGATTATGAATTTGTGGACAAGATCAAGGGCGGCGCCATCCCCACGGAATTTGTACCGAGCTGCGACAAGGGTTTCCGGGAGGCGATCAAGAAGGGGAGCCTCATCGGCTTCCCCATCGTCAACATTCGCTGCGTGATAAACGACGGGCAGAGCCACCCGGTGGATTCCTCGGACATAGCCTTCCAGCTCGCCGCGATAGGGGCCTTCCGGGAGGTCTACAACAAAGCCCGGCCCTGTATCCTGGAGCCCATCATGAAGGTTTCCGTAGAGGGCCCCGCGGAGTTTCAGGGCAATATCTACGCGTCGATCAACCAGCGCCGGGGGGTCATATCCTCCTCCACGGAGGACGGGACCTTCTCGCGGGTGGAGGCCGAGGTCCCGCTGAGCGAGATGTTCGGCTACTCTACGGTGCTCCGCTCCCTGACCCAGGGCAAGGCGGAATTTTCCATGGAGTTTGAAAAGTACAGCAAGGCGCCGCAGAGTATTTCCGACGCCCTTATCAAGGAATACGAGGAAAAGCGGCGGGCGGAACACCGCTAGCCGCCATACGGCAGAGTCTTTCAGAAAATTCTTTGACAAAACCGGGGGGTTTTGTGAGAGAATTAACGTACAGGGGGAGAGGCATGATCATAGACGACCTGATTCAGCGGAGCCCGGTCCGCATCTTCGAGCGGTCCATAGGCGGAGGGCTCACGAGCGGCGAGATCGGGGTCATCGCCGCGCCTTCGGGCATAGGGAAGACCTCGGTGCTGGTCCAGATAGCCCTGGACAAGCTGCTGCAGGGCAAAAAAGTGATCCACATATCCTACACCAAACACAATGACTATGTACTTGCGTGGTACGAGGATATTTTTGACGAATTTATCAGGAAAAAGAATCTCGATAACCCCGAGGAAGTAAAGAACGAGGCGGTGAAAAACCGGGTGCTCCTCAAGTTCAGCCAGGAGGGAGTCACGGGGGAGCAGATACGCCGCAGCCTCCGGGCCCTGATTGTGGAGGGCGGCTTCAACGCCGAGGCAATCATCGTGGACGGCTTCGATTTTTCGGGTTCCGGCGGCGCTCAGAACGGGGAGCGGCTCAGCCGGGTCAAGGAACTTGCCGCGGAGCTGGGCCTGGCCGTGTGGTATAGCTGTAACATTCCCGGCGACAGCCCCCGGGACAAGCGGGGCATCCCCGGCATACTGCAGGACGCCCTTGACGCGATTGACGTGGTGATCCTCCTCGAAACGCAGGGGGACCACATCGGCCTCAAGGTGGCCAAGGACCGGGCCCGCTTCAACCCCGAGCAGATGGCCCTGAAGCTGGACCCCAAATCCCTCCTGATCCAGGAAGCCGCCGGGGGAAAGGGGTAGAGAATATTAGGGAAGGGGGCCGGGCCCCCTGAAGGACCCGCTCACCTGTTCGCGGGGGAGGGGGATACCCCGCCGGACGGCAAATCCAACCTTGAAGACCCTGCGTAAATGTGAGCGTATATTCGGCGATGAATTGTTTGCCCTGTAGGTTTCAAGCCCGCCGCTTGCCCGCTCCGCCGCCTCATGCTACACTTCCGGCGGAGGATCTATGCGGATAGTCTGTCTGGATTTGGAAGGGGTGCTGGTGCCCGAAATATGGATAGCCTTTTCGGAGGCTTCGGGGATTCCCGAGCTGCGCCGTACCACGAGGGATGAGCCGGATTACGACAGGCTCATGCGCTTCAGGCTGGACCTGCTGGGTCAGCACGGCCTTCGCCTGCACGACATACAGCGGGTGGCCGGAACCTTGGAGCCCCTGCCGGGGGCGGCGGACTTTACCAGGGCCCTGCGGGAACGGACGGAGCTGATCATCCTCTCGGATACTTTTTCCCAGTTTGCCAAACCCCTGATGGAGAAACTCGGCTTTCCCACCCTGTTCTGCAATTCCCTCATTACCGATCCCGACGGGACCGTCACGGGATACCGGCTCAGGCAGCAGGACGGGAAGCGGCACGCGGTCATAGCCTTCAAGTCCATGAACATGGAGATCTTTGCCGCGGGGGATTCCTTCAACGATCTCCGGATGATCCGGGAGGCCGATGCGGGCTGCCTGTTCCGCGCCCCGGACTCCATACGGCAGAGCAACGGGGATATTTCCTGCGTGGATACCTACGATGAGCTGCTCGCCCGGATTGACGCCTTCCTCGCCGGATAACCCCTGGGGAGCGCCGGTCTACCGCCGGGGCATTGTTTCCAGCACCATGGACGAAGCCCGCCTGCTCGCGTCGGAGGGCGCTCCCCACGGCACGGTGGTCAGCGCGGACTTTCAGGAGCGGGGGCGGGGCAGAAGCGGGGGCCGCGTCTGGCAGGCCGAGGGGGGAAAAAACCTTTTTTTTACGATACTGCTCCGCTACCCGGCCTCTTCCGGCATGGCCGCGGTTCCCGAAGCCCTTACCCTGCGGGCGGGGCTTGCCGTGGCGCTGGCGGTGGAGGACTTCGATCCCGCCCTGGGCCGCGTCCTGATCAAGTGGCCCAATGACATCATGCTTTCCGGCGCGCACGTTTCCGGGACGGGGGATTCCGGGGCCCGCAAGACCGCGGGGATCCTCACCGAGGGGGGCGGGGACTGTGTATATATAGGAATAGGGGTGAATCTGGCCCAGACGGAATTCCCCCCGGAACTGCGGGGCAAGGCAACGAGCATACATCTGGCTCACCGCGCCCTGGCCCCCCCCCCTCCCTCAGCGGACCCCGGCGCCCTTCTGGGCCTGATATTGAGCCGGCTTTACCGGGAACTTGAGGGCGGCGCGGAGAACTGGCGGGCGCGCATAAGTGACCGGCTCTACCTCCGGGGCAGGCCCGTGCGTTTTCTGGCCGGCGCCGCCGGGCAGGGGGAGCCCCTTACCGGGACGCTCAGCGGTATAGGTGAAAGCGGGGAACTCCTCATCATCCCGGAGGGGGAGGAGCGGCCCCGGCCCTTTTTCTCCGGCGAGCTCGATGTCTACGCGTAGCCGTGTTTACTTGAGGCGGTTCCAAAATGTCAGATTTTGGAACCGCAACCTTAGATGTAAAAGAATAAGCGGGCTTAGACCGCTTTTTCGGAAGCCAGTTTCAAAACTAACCGAGTTTTGGAACTGGCTCACTTTACAAAAATTTAACAGCGGATCTCACAGATGACACAGACAAAAGCGCGGAAAAGCGGTTTGTAAAGAAGTTAAGCAAACGCAGGCCGCTCACCCCATCTCTCTTATCGCTTCTCACTTCCCCTGGTCTGGCACGGAAGCCTTCAATGACGAGGAGGCGCCAGAAACCTGTTGGGAGAGAAGACCGGGGGGCGTTGCGGGGGGCTGGCCCACCGCACGGGGGTAGCGGAGAAGCGTTTGCGGCTATGCCGCAAACCTTCGGAGCGCAGGGGGCTCGGCCCCCTCCTGATTACGGAATCACCGGGGGCAGGGCTGGATAGTGCCCTCTGGCCTTCGGAGCCGCTCTGCATTATGATGGCGGCATTCATGCGTAAGGCGGCGATAATCAGGCTGATCGTGCTCTTTCTGGGGCTTTTTTCCCTCACCATGATTTTTCCGCTGGCGCTGGCGCTGGCGGAGGGGGACCGGGGCATGGCCCGCGCCTTCGCTCTGAGCATGGGCGGGGGGCTCGCGGCGGTTCCGGTCTTGCTCTTCACGAAGAAGCCGCGGTCGGGCTTCAACTTCAACGCGTGCGAGGGGATACTGCTGGTTGCCGCCGCGTGGATAGCGGGCTGCCTCCTCGGCGCCCTGCCGTACTATCTTTCCGGTTATATGCCGCGTTTTTCGGACGCGTTGTTTGAAAGCGTCTCCGGCTTTACCACCACCGGCGCTTCGGTGATCCCGGATGTGGAGATTCTGCCCCGTTCCTTCCACCTTTGGCGGGGCATGAGCCACTGGCTCGGCGGTATGGGCATCGTGGTGCTGACCGTGGCCCTCGTGCCCATGCTGGGCGTGGGGGGATTCGCGCTGCTCAAGGCGGAGACCACGGGCCCCATGAAGGATAAATTCACGCCCCGGGTAACGGGTACGGCAAAGATACTGTGGCTTATTTACTGCGGCTTCACCGTGATTCTGGCGCTGCTGTTTTGGGCCGGGGGCATGAATTTTTTTGAGGCCCTCATTCATGCCTTCTCCACCATGGGCACCGGCGGTTTCAGCACCCGTAACGGCAGTATCGCAAGTTTCGCTTCTCCCTTTATCGATTGGGTCTGCGCGGTGTTTATGGTGATTGCGGGTTTCAACTTTACGCTGATCTACCGCTTGCTGCAGGGGAAATTCCGGGAGGTTCTCGTTAATAGCGAGGCCAGGGCCTATGCGCTTATCCTCCCGGTATCCGCGGGCATTGCCGCAATTTCCCTCATGCTCAGGAATACTTCCCCCGGAAAGGCCCTCCGCCTCGCCTTCTTTGACGCAGCGTCCATACTCACTACCACCGGTTTTCTCATTGACGATCATAACCTGTGGCCGCCCCTGGCCCAGGGGGCGGTCTTTATCCTCATGTTTATAGGCGCCTGCTCCGGTTCCACCTCGGGCGGGATCAAGATTATCCGTTATGTTATTCTTGCCAAACAGATGAAGAATGAATTGCTCCGTACCATGTACCCCTCGGGACTCTTTTCGGTGCAGCTTGACAGGAAGCCGGGCAGGAAAGATGTGGTTTACAGCGCCGCGGGCTTTATCTGCATCTATTTTGCGCTGCTCTTTGCCGGGACAGCGCTGGCGGCCAGCGCCGGCATCGATCTCTACACCGCCGTCAACGCATCCCTCATCACGCTGGGAAACATAGGGCTGGGTTTTGGCCGCCTCGTTTCCGGCGCCGTCTTTTACGAGGCCCCCGGCTATGTCCGCTGGGGTTTTTCCCTTTTGATGATCCTGGGACGCCTGGAACTGTACACGGTACTGTTACTGTTTACGCCTTCCTTCTGGAAGCAGATCCGGGGAAGCGTATAGGGCGCAGAGGGATTTAACCACGAAGATACACGAAGGGCACGAAGGCGAAGAAGGGAAGAATTTTAACCACGGACGGCACTTTTCCGCCAGCTTTAAAGGAAAAGTAGACAACACGGACAAAAGAGGGATAACCACGGCCCGCATTTTCCGCCAGTTTTCCACCCTCTTCCTTCGTGCGCCTTGGTGTACCCTTTGTGCGCCTTTACTTTTCCTTAAACCGCAGTGGAAAAGTGTAAATTTTTCGTAACTATTCAGTCGAGTACCCATTCTTAACCATCAATTCAAGATGAACCCACAGAACTTTTGAAAATTTTTAACCACTTTCCCGCTATGGAATAAGGGGAAAGTAAAGGCGCAGAAGGAAAAAAGCGAAGTTTTCGAACAAAAACCTTCGTGT
>JAISQV010000320.1 GCA_031273985.1 Spirochaetaceae bacterium
AGCCGACGAACCATCTGGACCTTACCTCGATCCGGCTGCTGGAAGATACGCTGAAGGAGGTTTCCTGCGCCCTGCTTCTGGTGAGTCACGACGAGGTCTTTCTCTCCGCCCTGACAACGGTACGCTGGGACATAGGCCGGGAAGGAACACTGTCGGTAAGCTGACTCAAACCGCGCAAAACCGAACACGGCCGTTTGGGAAACGTAAAGGCAGGAAACCTTTGGAGCGTAGCGGCTCGGCCCCCTCTTTATCTCTTATCTCTTCTCCTTAGTCAGTGATTCTGCTATGCTCCGTTCATGGACTACACCGGACCGGGCGGAGCGGAGGAGCGGATAGCGGCGCTGGAGGCGAAGCTGGCGGAGCGGGAAGAGGCCCTGCGGCGCGTTACGGCGGAGAAGCGGAAACAGGATCGCTACCTGGGCATGGTTCTGGAGAACAGCCAGCATGTGATCATTCTGCTGGACCGGGAGGGCCGTATCGCTTACTGCACCAAAAACTTCCTGGAGCGGGCGGGGATTCCCGGCCTTTCCGTGATAGAGGGGCTGGCCATCGCGGATATTTTTGCGCGTTACTACAGCCCCAGCCTTGCGCGGAAGGTGGGGGAGATCATTTCCCAGGCGGAGCTTAGCCATAGGCCCGCCGTTTCGCCCATCGCGGTGTTCCGTAAATTCGAGAAGAACCCCCGCTACTACAATGCCTATGTAACGATTCTGGAGGACGGCGCCGGCGGTTCCGACGGGGTGATGCTGCTCTTCGCCGACATCAGCGGACTGAAACAGGCGCTGGAAACTGCGGAAACGGCGAACCGGGCGAAGAGTGATTTTCTTGCCATGATGAGTCACGAGATACGCACGCCGATGAACGCCATTGCCGGCATGAGCGAATTGATACGCACCGATAATCTCGACGAGGTGCAGCGGAGCTACTTCGAGAATATCAGCGCCATGTCCCAATCACTGCTGCGAATCATCAACGACATTCTCGATCTTTCCAAGATTGAAGCCGGGAAATTCGAGCCCCTGCCGGTGCACTACGATGTGTGGAATCTCTTTGAGAGCGTCTGTTTCACGCACCGTTTTCTTGCCCAGGGCAAGGGCCTGGAATTCAGCGCAAGCCGCTCCCCCGCCGTTCCGAGGTACCTCTACGGCGACGAGTTATGCTGCCGCCAGATCCTCACTAACATCCTGAACAATGCCGTCAAGTACACCCAGCGGGGGAGCGTAACTTTCACGCTGCGCCGGGGAAACCTGGTTGAGGAGAGGCCGGAGGGCCCGGCCCAGGAGAACCCGGAGGGAAGCGCCGGCGGCGAAAACGCCGGTGAGGGGGAGTACCTCATCGCGGAGGTTGAGGACACGGGGATAGGGATAGAGCGGGAAAATATTCCCAGGCTGTTTAATTCTTTTGAGAAGTTCGATGAGGCGCAGAACCGGGCCATTCAGGGCACGGGGCTCGGTCTTACCATCGTAAAGAATCTGCTGGATTTGCTCTGCGGCTTCATCCAGGTGGACAGCGAATACGGCAGGGGCTCCCGCTTTACCGTGTACATCCCCCTGGTTCCGGGGGACCCTTCCCAGGCGGAACCCGTGAAGACGGATCATGTGATGGCCGGGGGGGAGCTGAACATACTGCTGGTGGACGACACGCCGGTAAACCTGACCGTGGCGCAGGGCTTCCTTGCCACCCACGGCATGAAGGCGGACACCGCCTCAAGCGGAGAAGAGGCCCTGGAGCGGGTGCGGGAAAAGGCCGAAGCCGGATCGTCCTACGATCTTATTCTCATGGATTATATGATGCCCGGCATGAACGGCCTGGAGACGACGAAACGCATACGGGAACTGGAACGGGAGCGGGCACTCCCCCACCCGGCGCCCATCGTGGCCCTTACCGCCGCCGTGGAGAGCCTGGCGCCGGACTTCTTTGCCGCGGGGGTAAACGATTTCCTTGCCAAGCCCATTGAGCGGGACCGCCTCAACGCGATTCTGGCCAAGTGGCTGCCCCCCGCAAAGCTGCGGAGCCTTTCGGAGCGCCCCGATACCGGGGCCCCGCTTCAGGAGGGCCTCTTCCAGGCGCTGCGCAGGATCGGGGGCCTCTCCGTGGAGGAGGGGATAGCCAACACCGGCGGCTCCCCGGAGGGCTACCTCCTCGTGCTGCGCCAGTTCTGCGCCGGCCTCGAAGAAGGCATAGCCGGGATTCTTGGGGATGAGGGGGACGCCCATCCGGCGGCGGTGAGGCTCCACGGCTACGCGGGGGTGATGCGGACCCTGGGGATGGCGGCCCTGGGGGAGTGGGGCGCAAGGCTTGAGCGGGCGGCCAAGAGCGGCGGCGCATGGCGCCCGGAGTCCCGCTCCTTCTGCGACGCCCTCCTCCGCTTCCGGGAGGAGCTCCTGGACGCGGGCCTTGGCCCGCCGCCCGCCGGGGCAGCGCGGGAGGGGAGCCTGAAGGAGGCGCTGGAAGCATTGAAGGCCGCCTGCGAGGGCCGCCGGGACAGCGCGATAGAGGGGGCCGCGGAAAACCTGCGGAGCCTCGGCCACGAGGGCGTCTCGGAAATTCTCCGCCTCGTGGACAGCTTCGATTATGACCGCGCCCTGGAAAAGATAGTATCGCTGCTGCAGCGCCTTTGAATCCCGCTTCAGCTTCTCCCCCCGCCCTGTTATACTTTAATCATGAAAACCCCGCCCGGAGCCCTGCTGCCGCTGATACTGGGCGCCGTCATCTTTCCCCGGCTCTTCGCGCAGGGGGCCTTCCCCTCCCTGGAGGCCGATCCCCAGGCGCGGCGCTTCGCGGAGCGGGCCCGGAACGGCCTTGACGCGTGGCAGGACATCACCGACGCCGCCCTCTGGGCCTCCGGCGCTGAGGAGCGCGGCAGCCGGGAAGTCATCGCCGCCGCGGTGGAGGAATTTCTCTCCCTGCCGGAACCCGCCGGGGACCCCCGGAGCCGGGGGGAGGCGGTGCTGACCTTTCTCCACCGGCGCTTCCTCAAGGGCTACTCCCTCAACCAGACCCGGCTGGACGAGATTCTCCGCACGGGCCGCTACAACTGCGTGTCTTCGGCGGTGCTCTACGCGATCTTTGCCGGGGCGGCGGGGCTCGAAGTCCGGGGGGTCATGACCAGGGATCACGCCCTGATCATCGTGAAGGCCGGATCGGAATGGATAGATGTGGAGACCACCAACGCGTACGGATTCGATCCGGGGAACCGCCGGGAATTCCACGACCAGTTCGGCGAAGTAACAGGTTTTGCCTATGTCCCCGCCCGGAATTACCGGGACCGGGTCAGTATCAGCGTCCTGGAACTGGTTTCCCTGATACTCTCCAACCGCATCGCCGAGCTGGAGGGGCGGAACCGCTACGCCGAGGCGGTGCCCCTGGCGGTGAACCGGGCGGCCCTTCTTGCCGGGCGGAGGGACCCGGCGGATTCTGATTTCTTCGCCGGCGGGGAGCGGGACCTGCAGGACCGGCTTCTCAACTACGGCGCCGCCCTGAGCAATGCCGGCAGGGAAGCCGACGCCCTGGAGTGGGCGGCCCTGGCCGAGGCGGCCTTGGCCTCCCCCGGAGACGGGCGCGGCGGGGAACGCTGGGAGGAATTCAGCTTCGCCGCCCTCAATAACCTCATCGTAAGGCATATCCGCGCCGGACGCATCACGGAGGCCCGGAACAGCCTGAACCGCTACGGCGCCCAGGTAAGCGCCGCCCGCCGCCGCAGCCTTGAGGCCCTGCTTACCGAGGCGGCGCTGGCGGCCCGCAGCAACGAAGCGGGCCAGGACCCGGAAGCGCTCCTCCGGGACATAGGGCTGGCGCGGGACGCATCCCTCATAGACGGCCGCCGGGCGGAGGAACTCCGCAACTTTGTCATCATCCGGGAAGGGCAGCGCATAGCCGCCTCGGAGGGCCCCGCGGCGGCGGCGGCCTACACCGCCGGGGCCATTACCCGCTACGGCGGCAGCGCCCAGCTTGAAAACGCGCTGCAGGTATACCGGCAGAACCGCCTGGCGGAGCTCCACAATGCCTTCGCCCGGCTCTACAATGCCCGTAACTTCGATGCGGCGAGGCTCCAGGCCCGGTCAGCCCTCAGCGAATTCCCCGGCAACCGCCAACTGCAGCGGGACCTCGACATGGCGGAAGAAGCCCTCCGGAGGCGCTGAGCGGGCACAGAGCAGGCAATTTAGAGCTTATCCGGGAATAAGCCCTGGATGAACCGGGATAAGCTGGCGCCAGGTAATGACAGCACAAGCGAACCAGAGCAAGCCCACATAGTTAATCGTTTTTTTCTCATACCGTATCAGCAGTTTCCTGAAACGGTTCAACCACGAATGGCAGACCTCTACCACCCACCGCCGCGCTCTGAACTCCGGGTCCCGTCCAGCTTCATCTTCCGGTTTTTCCATGCACTTCCCGCGAACCAGTAGGATTTAAAATCCTTCCCGTTATCGATGAGAAGGTTGTCGAAGGTTCCGAAGTTTTCAACACACATATTAAAAGCGCGGAGGATTGTCAGGGTGTTGGGAATGAT
>JAISQV010000023.1 GCA_031273985.1 Spirochaetaceae bacterium
GGCCGTTTTGACGAGGCCATAGTCCTGTTCAGGAGCTTCATCGACAGTATCGCGGTGGATGTGCCCGGCGAAAATGCCCGCAAGCCCGCGGCCCTGTACTGGATGGGGGAGTGCCTCTACTCCCTGGGGCAGCTCGACCGGGCCCAGGACATATTCTCCCTCATTGTGGAACAGTACCCGCAGAGCGTGAAATACGAGGCTTCTTCCTACCGGCTGGCCCTGATCAACCAGAAAAAGATAGAGGTTGAACTTCTCGCCATCCTCAAGTGGAGCCACGAGGAATCCCTCAAGACGGTGGAAGAGTACCAGCGCCGGGAACGCTCCTACGATCAGGCGATCATCGCCTACCAGAGGCGCATTGCCGATCTGCTGCGGGACGACGGGACCTCCCGGCTTGAAGAGGTCAATGCTGAGTACCGGCGCCGTCTTGCCGAAGCGGAGGAACAGATCGCCCTGCTGGAACGACTCCTGGACGAAACCCGTTCCCTGCCCGCTCCCGCGGAGCCCCCGGCGGAGGAATCCACGGGGCTCCCCCCGGAGGTGAGGCCGCCGACACCCGCGCCCCTGTACTCGCCGATGTATCCCGGCGGGGTCTCCCTTGACGCCGGTCCGGCAGCGGCGGTTCCGCCGGCAGCGATTTCACCGGCAGCGCCGCCCGAGGCCGCGACACAGGCGGCGCAAGCTCCGGCGGCGCCTCCGGCCCCCCCCCCGGCCCCCCGGCAGAGTCCCGATCAGACCGAGCGGCTGCGGAGCATCCGGGCCTCCGCCGTGGATCTCATTACCGGGCTTGACGGGGAATTGACGGGTTCCGGCGCCGCGGGTGAAGGATACTAGTCATGCCGGGACGGGGGTATTTTACCGGCGGCCTTGTACTGACACTGTTCCTGCTCTGCGCCGGGGAGTCTTTTTCCGCGGAGTATGAAAATGGCCGCATCAAACTTGTTCTGAGCGAAGAGACGGGGCGTTTTTCCCTGTACTACATGGCGGACCTGGATTCCGGTATCTTTGAGCCGCTCTTTGCGGATCAGGACCCCCGGACCGGTTTTCTGGCCGTACAGGTAAACGATCGCAGTTTCAAAATGGGCGAGGCCGCTTCCTTCAGGACCAGGCTGGGAGGCTCTACGGATGAGCCCGCGATTATTTTTGACTCTCCGGGAATAACGGTAACACAAAAATTTACTTTCATCTCTGTAGGTAACAGTCCCTACGCCAACGGAATTTCTGTCGCCGTCTATATACTCAACAAGGGGGAGCGCCCGGTAAGGGCCGGTATACGGCTCTTGCTGGACACCTTTCTGGGGGAAGAGGCCGGCGGTTCCGGGCCCTCCTTTACCACGGATCTGCGGCCCCTTATGTCGGAGACGCTGCTCAATGCCAATGCGCCGGATGAATGGTGGGTTTCCCGCAATGCCCGTTACGGCCTCATGGGAACCCTCAACTCTGTCTATGTGCAGCCCCCTTCAACAGTTCATTTTGCAAACTGGAAACGGCTTTCCAGCGCCGCCTGGGCCCTGCAATTCTCGCCCCGGAATTTCAGCAGCCCTCCCTCCTCATTTAACGATGCTGCGGTATCGTATATCTACGATCCCGAAACGATTGAGGCAAAGAGTTTCAGGGTAGTGGAGCTGCTGCTTGCCGCCGAAGAAGCCGGCGGTTTTGCGGAGGTTGATTTTTTTGTGGTCCCTGCCTTTCTGGCCCGAAATTCCCGGGGTGATTCGGATGCCATGCCTTCCTGGGAAGAAAATGTCCGCACGGACCAGACCATTCTGCGGGACCTCGTGGCCAGGGTGGACGATCTCATGGCCCGGGGCGAACCGGTTCCGGAAGAGATGCTTGCGGAGATGGAGATCCTCGTGATCCGGGTCAGGGATCGCTACGGAATTTGGTAGCATGAAAGGCGATCCCATTATTAGCAGGGCCCTCAATCTTCTCCGGCGCAGGAAGTACACCGATGCGATCAGGCTCCTCGAAGGCGAGGCGGTCCGCTATCACGATTCCTTTCGTTACCACTATATACTGGCTGCCGCCTGTCTCCGGGCAGAGGATTTCGGCGGCGCCTTCACTTATTTTATCAGCGCCCGGAAACTGAAAAAACGCGATCCCCAGGTGCTTCTGGGTCTGGCGGCGCTGTTCCTCCGCCGGGGCGACACGGTACAGGCCGTGGAGATATATCTGGAGGTGCAGGAGATTGAGCGGGAAAACCGCACCGCCCGGCGGGCTCTCGATCTTATCCGCCGTTCCGCGGGCCCCGAGGAGATGAGCGCCTGGATAGAGTCCGGGAAACTGAAGAAACTCTTCCCCCCCCTCCCCAAAGCGCCCTTTGCGGCGGTCCGGACTCTGCTCATCAGTCTGGGGGTAGTGCTCATTCTGGGCGCCCTGGGAGGGATACTCTTTCTCACGGGGGTCCTCGCTCCGGGGCCCCGGCGGGAGGGCTACGAGGAGAGCCGCCTTGAACGGGAGGAGCGGGAAGCGCCGGTGGAAATAGACGGAAGCTACCGCTACCTGCTGACCCGGGATCAGGCCGTCGCCGCCTACGAAAAGGCGCAGCGGCTCTTTGGACGTTACCGGGACGAGGAGGCCAAGGTGGAGCTCAACAGGATCATCGAATCCAACGCATCCGAAGCGCTGCGCAACAGGGCCCGGATGCTTCTCTCATTCACCCAGCCTCCCGATTTTGGCAGCCTGAAGGACAGTTTTGATTACCCGACGGTGATGCGGGAACCCATACTCTACCGGGACTGTCATGTCATTTGGGAGGGCATGGCGGCGAACCTCGTGACGGACGACAGCGGCACTGTTTTCAACCTCCTGGTGGGCTACGGCGACAGAACGGTGCTGCAGGGAATAGTTCCGGTACAGTTTGACTTTGCCGTAAACATCAACACATCCCGTCCCCTCAAGGTGCTGGGCAGGATAGTTCCCCGGTCAAGCCCCGCCGGTATGGATCTGGAACTCCGGGGCCTTGCCGTGCAGCAGCAGGAACTCCTCATCCCTTCCCGCTGAGCTAAACTTGACCCGCCATTCGGTGATGGATTACCAATCCTCAAAAAGGGAAACCACGAAGGCGAAGAAGGGGGAAACTAATACACAGTTCGTGTTGTGAATCTATGCGGAAAAACAATTTTTTAATATAACCACGGCATAGATTTCACGGACGAAGAGGGAACAAAAAGCCCCTGTGGTGGTGTGGTTCATGGTGCTCTTCGTGGTTTTTTTCCTCATTTTTATTCGAGAGTCAAGTTTAGCCCGCTGAGGCAGGGTTAATTACTCTCCTGCATGGTGAACAGGCCCGGCTTTCTCAGGTGCTTCTCCGCGTTGAAGGGTGACAGAATGGAACTGATGGAGCCGGAAGTAATAATATTCCCGATGACCCGCGCCGACAGCCCCGCGGAAGGCACCACCTCAAGATTGGGAATTTCCGGCTCCGTTTCCCCGGTCCCGCCTGTGGGACAGTAAACCGTGTCGCAGACCACAATGCGGTTGAGCAGCTTTTCTTTCACCAGGGCTGTGAGCCGTTCCGCAGCGGGCGGCGAAAAAAGGGCATGCACGGCGGCAATGTTTATCTCCGCCGGTTCGTGGCCGGCCAGGGCGTGGACCAGGCTTGTTACGGAGCCGCCGGTATCAACCATATCGTCCACGATCCAGAGCACCTTGTCCCTGAGAGGCTCCGCTGAAAGTATATTGATGGATTCTATCGTATTGGCCTTTGAATAATCCCGCTGTTTATGCGCCACCACCAGGGGCGCCCCAAAACCGTTGGCAAAACCCCGGGCGAGCTTTTCGCCCCCTGCGTCCACAGAGCAGAAGGCCCAGTTGGGGCGCACCACTTCTTCCAGGGTTTTCAGATTCTTGATATAAACATCACAGAGATACTGTTGAATCAACGAAAGGGCGGGAACATCGTCAATCTCGCAGATCACCGGATCCAGCATGGACTTGGACTTGTCCGAGTGCAGTTGATAGGTAACAATATGCTGCGTTCCGAGACTCATCAGTATCTTGAAGTGCACCCAGAGCCCCACGGAATTGCGGCGCATCGTACGGTCCGAGCGGGAACAGCTGACAAAGGGCTCGAAGACAATGATCTTTTCCGCCTGGGATCGCTTCAGCGCGTCAATGGTGTGGTAGAGTTCAATCTTGGCGGCCGCCGTCCCTATCCCCGCCTCGTTTCTGGCGGAGCTGGAAAAAACCACCACATCCTTTCCCCGGATTGAGCGGCTCACCACCGCCTCAATCTCCCCGTCGGCGAAGCGGGCCATTTGGAGCATATCAATCCCGTCTATCACCTCCGCCTGGGATGCAAAACTGGGAAATCTTGCCAACTGCTTCACCACCTGCGCCGCATATCCCTTCATGGAGGGGGTGGCGGTAACGACAAAGTCTCTGGGCATGGGACCTTCCTTCAGTATAATCGTACACCATGGGGTACCTTTTGAACAGGGATACCAGGCCAGGGCCCAGGGCATATCAATTTTCAAACACCTCGAAATTAAGGAGAAGAAGGAGCCTGTCCCAAAACTAATTGACTGTGCGCTAAACGCGCACGGTTTTGGGACAGGCTTTTGGAAAAAGCGGCCTAAAGTCCGCTTTTTCCTCATAAATCTAAGGTAGCTTTCCCAAAACTGAAGTTTTGGGAAAGCCTCGAAGGATAGGGGAATCCGGGCGCTTTTCTTCCTTCGTGTACCTTGGTGTAATTCTTGGTCTTTCTTTGTATGCCTTCTACACGTTGTCGAACTGTTTGTTGAACTTGACAGGTTCCGAAATTCAAAAAATACTCAATGCAGGATGAAAGATGGAGGGTACCCATGGGAAAGATCATCACCTTTGGCGAACTGATGCTGCGCCTTGCCCCGGAGGGCTTTCTTCGCTTTGTGCAGGCCCCTTCCTACGGCGCTACCTTCGGCGGAGCGGAGGCCAATGTGGCGGTGTCTCTGGCGGGCTTCGGCCTGGACGCGGCCTTTGTTAGCAAACTGCCCGGCCACGAGATAGGCCAGGCCGCGGTAAACAGGCTCCGGGAATACGGCGTGGACACATCCCTGGTGGTCCGCGGGGGCAGCCGGCTGGGCATATACTTCCTGGAGCGGGGGGCCTCCCAGCGGCCCTCGAAGGTGATCTACGACAGGGCGGGCTCCGCCATTGCCTGCGCCGCGCCCGGTGATTTTGACTGGGCCTCCATCTTCCGCGGCGCCTCCTGGTTTCACGTTACCGGGATCACCCCCGCCCTGGGGGACAATGTTGCGGCCATCACCAGGGAGGCCTGCGCCGCCGCCCGGGCCGGGGGCCTTACCGTTTCTTTCGATCTTAACTACCGCAAGAATCTCTGGTCTCCCCAAAAGGCCGGGGAGGTGATGGGCGGACTCATGGAGTACGTGGACCTCTGTATCGCCAACGAGGAGGACGCGGCGGCAGTCTTCGGCATCAAGGCCCGGAACTCCGACGCCGCCCTGGGGAAGCTGGACCGGGATGCATACCGAGAGGTGGCCCGGACGCTGGCGGAACGTTTTGGTTTCAGGAAGGTCGCCATGACCCTGCGGGAATCTGTTTCCGCCAGCGACAACAACTGGGCCGGCCTGCTCTACGAGGGGGGGGAGTGTCTCTTCTCGGCAAACTACGCCGTTCGCATCGTGGACCGGGTCGGCAGCGGGGACAGTTTTGCCGCGGGCCTCATCTATGCGCTGGTCCGGGGCCTTCCCCCCCAGGAGGCCCTGGAATTCGCCGCCGCCGCGGGCTGCCTGAAACACTCCATTGAGGGGGACTTCGGCTTCCTTTCCGTGGAAGAGGTGGAGCGGCTTGCCGGAGGCGACGCTTCGGGACGGGTGCGGCGTTAGAGTTGATTCGAGGGGGCCTATATCCATATGTGGTTACTTTACAAAAATTTAACCACAAAGAACCCGCTTTGGCGGGGGCGGGCACGGACAACACGGACAAAAGCAAGAATTTTGAACAAAAACTCAGTGTAGTCTACTTTCCCTTAGTTCCATAGCGGGAAAGTGGTTAGTATGAGAGGGAATAGGCGAGGCCGAAGACAAAGTCGTCCAGCGACAAGCCCTCCCCCAGGATGGATAGTCTGAGAATAGCGAGCCCCGTAAACGCAAGGGTAAAGGGTTGTACCGGAATGACCGTGCTTGAAAGGCTGAGGGAGAGGCGGGCCACGAGGGACTGGGCAAGGTGGTAGCCGCCGCCCAACGCATTTTCCCGGATGATGAGGTCCAGCGGGTCATGGTAGAGGGCCCCCCGGTAGGCCAGGGCGCCGGAAAACCGGTTAAAGTAGAGGTGGGAGAGGCTTTTTTGTATGTCCAGCGAAAAGAGCCCCAGCTCAGCCTCGCCGCCGGCGAGCCATTCCAGGATGGCCGTGCCGGGGAAGGCATACTCCGATGCGGCTATGCCGGAGAACGAGGAGCTATAGACCGGAGAGGCGCCGGAGAGGTTCATGCGGTTTCTGTCCCAGGCGCCGTAAAGCCTGAGCCGCAGGGGAAAGAAGCGCGGTTCCAGGGCCGCCTGAAGGATCGCCTCGAAGCGGGGGAAGAAGCGCTCCCCGCTTCTAAAGGCCCCTATGCCCTGGAGCGCAAGGGAGAGGCCCGATCCGAACTGCTCCCAGCCGTAGCGCCTCAGGCTGGAAAGTTCCAGCCCCGTGGAAAAGGCAAAGAGGGGGGCCGCATATTTCCAGGAGTAGGGATGTGAGCCGTCCCCCGGATCGAGGGCGAAGAGCTGGACCTGGGCCCTGGGCACGATGTTGAGCCACAGGGCTTCTCCCCCCAGGCCGCTTCGCAGGGCCGCGCTGAGGGAGGCGGCGGATGCCCGAATCGTTCCGGGCCAGCGGCTCGTCGTTTTGTCCAGATCGTCGGAAAGGGAAAGGGTCAGGGGGAAGCCGAACCGGTAGTTGGTCCAGTCAAGTGAAAAGGCGCCGGTGAGGGACCGGACATCGAGGGAAGCGGAGAGCATGATACGGTTTTCTTCGATGGGGTCCGCCATATAGGAAAAGATTCCCGCCCCGTCCAGGCTCAGCCCGAAGGAAGGGCCGGTCTGCCGTATCAGGGGCAGGGGGAGCCAGAGTTTGAGGGGATTGAGGTAGCCCAGGCCGAAGTAGCGCCCCGTCTCCCGGGGCTGTTCCGGGGCGCTCTGCGCCGGGGCGGAGACCGGAAGGGCCGCTTCGGCCAAGGCCGCTTCGGCCAAGGCCGCGCCGGCCAAGGCCGCGCCGGGAAGCGCCGCCGCCCGGTAGTCGCCCTCCCAGGGTATGAGGCGCAGCGCCGCCCTGGTTCCCTCCGGGGCGGCGGGGTAACGCATGAGGGCGTCCCAGGGGCTGAAGGCTCCCCGGTAGTACACGTGCCCCCCCGCCTGGACGGGGAGAAAGACCCCGCCCGAATAATTTTCCCCCGCGAAACTTACGCTTCCGGCCTCTCCCCCCGCCGGATAGTCCGGGTTCAGTTCCGCAGCGCCGAGTTTGTACATCCTGCCGTCGTGATTGTAGGAAAAGAAGATTCGTCCCTCCGAGATGCCGAGGCCCCGCAGGTAACGCCAGTAATCCCTGTCCTCCGGCAGATCCGTAGCAAGGGTGTAGATTTCCCGCTCTTCATAATCGTAAAGGCAGAGTTCCCGCCTTCCCGCTTTTGCGGCGATAAAGATAATGCGCCGCTCATCCAGGGCAACGGGCCCCGCATAGAGCAGTTCCGCATTTCCCCGGAGCAGCACCTCCCTGGTTTCCCCCCTTCCGTTCCCCCGGATGAAGACAATATCGTTCCGGTGGCCCCGGGCGGCGATTCCCACCACGCCGTCCCGGAAGTAGGATGCGTAGTACAGCCGCTCCCAGTTCCGGCCCGTCCTCCCCCCGCCGCTGCGGTACTCGGTAACTACCGCCCGGGCGCGAAAACGGCTGGTCCCCTCGTAGCGGTAGGATGAAACCAGCGCCGCGCCGCCGTCTTCCCGCAGGGCAAGATGGTAGGCGGTAGTATCCGTGTTGAAGGCGGCCCTGCTTTCGCCGGTCGCCGGATCGTAGCGGAACACCCTGCCCGAAAGCCGGTCCAGGAAAAACACCCTGCCGCCGCCCGATGCCAGGGCTTTTATCAAAATTTTTCTATTGTTCCGGGGGCCCCGGTAGAGAGGCTCTCCGGGATCGATGACGCCGTCGATCCACAGGGATTGCCTGAACTCCTTCCACGCATCGGCGAAGGGCCGCCCGTAGACATCCTTAAAATGACGGTAAAAACCGGCCCGCAGGAAAAATATTGAGGGCGGGTGGAATCCGCCCATAGCCTGCCAGAGCTGCGCGTAGCGGGCCATGCCGTAGTTTTGTTGCAGCCAGGCGGAAAAGTATCCCCCGTACCAGTAGTAACTGTTTCCCCAGGGCGGGTAGTCGTAGACCCCCGACGCCTCGAAGGGGCTGAGAAAGGCGCCGTCCAGGATCATCTGAAAGAGATACTCCCGGTACAGGGGGTCCCCGGCCCTGCCGTTACTGTGGGCCGCCCTCTCGCCGCCGGTCTCGTCCAGGCTTTCCATGCTCACCGCAACGCCCTCCACCATGAAGAGCGGGCTGTTCAGCGCCGCCGGGTAGACCCACCCGCCGAAGATCCGGCTGAGGCTCCGGAAAAAAGGCTTTTTGCTGCTCAGGGAGACGGCGTGGACAAGCTCGTGGAGAAACAGATTCTCCAGCGAGTTGGGAAAAGCCGTCCATTCCAGGTCCATGGCCGTATCGAAAATAATAATGTGCGGGTAGGGAAGGTGGAATTCAACGCTGTTGTGCAGGCCCGTGTGGGGCGTCACGGCCACGGGAATGCGGCCCTGAACCTCTATGCCCAGCATGGCGGAAACCCTGCCGTACATCGCATCGGCAAAACCCGCCAGGCTGCGGGCCGTCTCCCCGGCCTCAGCGGGAAAAATTATCTCAAAATGCTCCGTCCGAATCACCGAAAAGGACGTGAAGGGCCGGAAAAACTGCGCCTCCAGCGGAGCGGCCGCCCAGACCAAAAACGCAAAGGCCCAGAGAAGGCCCCCGCCGGAAAGCCGCTGGCGTGAAGAGTATCGCATGGCGCGGAGCCACTGTACTACAGCCGGCCCCCGCTTCGCAAGGAGCAGGGAAAGAAGGGCAGGAGGGGGCCAAGCCCCCTACGCTCCGAAGGTTTGCGGCATAGCCGCAAACGCTTCTCCGCTACCCCCGTGCGGGGACACCCCGCAACGCCCCGTACTCTCTCCGGAGTTTTGCGCAGCAAAACTCCCAAGCTGAAAACCGCTTTGCGGTTTTCAGCAGCAACGCCCCCGGCCTTCTCCCGGCTAGAAGGGCCGGTCCGCCAGGTACTTGTACTCCTTCCAGGTGCGGTCAACCTGGGCCTGGGCCTTGGCCAGCAAAGCAGCGGCCCGTTCCGGGCTTGCCGCCTGAAGGCTCTTGAAGCGGACTTCCTTGTACATGAAGTCCTCAAGCTTCGTGGTAGCCTCCTTCGAGTCCAGCAGGAAGGGGTT
>JAISQV010000042.1 GCA_031273985.1 Spirochaetaceae bacterium
AGCGTGGCGGGGACCGTGGCGGGCACCGCCTCGTTCCTGCTCCGGCGGATTTCCGCCACGGCGGCGACACTGTTCCTGGTTTCCCTCCTCACCTTCGCCGCCTTTACCCTGATACCCGGAGACGCGGCCTCCCTGACCCTGGGCGTCGAGGCCACGGCGGAACAGGTGGCGGCGCTGCGGGCGGAGATGGGGCTGGACCGGAGCTTCCCGGTACAGTACCTCTCCTGGCTGGGAAAATTCTTTACCGGCAACTTGGGCAATTCCTCCCGCTTCCGGGGGGTGTCCATATCATCGCTGATTCTGGAGCGCCTCCCCGTTACCTTTACCCTGGCCGGCCTGGCGCTGATCTTCGTACTCCTCATCTCCCTTCCGCTAAGCCTCCTCTCGGTGCGGAGGGAGAACGGCGCCCCCGCCAAGATAGTCACGGCCCTCACGGCGCTTACCGTCTCTTTTCCGGGGTTTTTCCTGGGGGTTCTCTTTATTTGGATCTTCGGCCTCGTGCTGAAATTCTTCGTCCCCGGAGGCTACGTTGGTTACGGCGAAAGTATTTCCGCCTTTTTGGGCTACCTCTTTTGCCCCGCCCTGGTCATCGCCATTCCCGGCGCCGCGATGATGACAAAATTTCTGCGCGCCTCGCTGTTTCAGGAATTGGGGAACGCCTATGTGCGCACCGCGCGGAGCAAGGGAAACCCCTGGCGGCGCATACTCCTCGTTCATGCCCTGCGCAACGCGGTAATACCGGCAATAACCCTCCTCGGCATGATCACCGGGGAAGTCTTTTCGGGCAGCATCGTCATAGAGCAGGTCTTCGCCATCCCCGGAATAGGAAAACTGCTCCTCACCTCCATAGGCGCGAGGGATTACGCCATGGTACAAACGCTGGCGGTCTACATGGCCTTCATGGTGGTGCTGGCCAACACCTGCGCGGACATCGCCATACGAATGATCGATCCCCGGATCAGGCAGGCCTAGCGTCTTGACGTATCAAAACAAGAGCGACAGTAAATTCGATTTGGAATATGGGCGCATCCCCGGCAGAGCCGGGGACCGGGCTATCCGGGGCTCCGCTACCGCTCCGGCCCCAGCGCTTCGCGCTGTGGCTGCGAGCCCCTTTCGGGGCACGCACCCCTCCTATCCCTTGCGCAAGCCCGCCTCTGGCAGGCCGGGGAAAGGCCCCTTCTTTTGCCCTTTCATATTGGGGGTAAACAATTCTCCAGCCGCCGGAGACTCCCCGTGAAGAACCGCTGGGGGGCCGATTTCAGGATCGGCGCCGCGCTGAGCCTCCTCTCGCTGGCCCTCTCTGTGGCCGGCGTCTTCTACACCCCCTACGGCAGCAACGACATGGATTCTGCGCGGCGTTTTACCCCGCCGGGCAGGGAGCATATTCTGGGGACCGACAATTTCGGGCGGGATGTGCTTTCCCGCGTCATGGCGGGGGGGCGCTATACCCTGCTCGTGGCCCTCCTCACCGTGGCTGGGGCGGCCCTGGCGGGCTCCGCCCTGGGGCTTTTTTCCGCCTGGGCCGGGGGGATCCTCGACGAGGCGGTGATGCGCCTCATGGACGTGCTGAGCTCCTTTCCGGGCATACTCCTCGCCCTGGTCATGGTGGCGCTCCTCGGCACGGGGGGCTTCACCCTGATCCTGGCCCTCCTCATACTCTTTATTCCCAGTTATGTGCGCATCATCCGGAGCGGCGCCCTCCGCTGCCGGGAAAGCGATTTTGTGAAGGCCGCGGAACTGTGGGGCGCCTCCGCGCCGCGCCTCCTCTTTGCGCATATACTCCCCAACCTTCTTCCCTCCCTCCTCTCCGCCCTGGGCATAGGGCTGGGAAACGCCATCCTCGCCGAGGCGACCATGAGCTACCTGGGGCTGGGGATTCAGCCGCCCATCCCTTCCTGGGGGCGTATGCTCTCGGAATCCCAGAACTATCTCTTCAGCGCCCCCTGGTGCGCCCTGGCTCCGGGCTTCATGATCGTGCTCACTGTGGCGGGCTTTCACTTCCTCGGCGAGGGGATACGCCGCAGGATTCCGGGGTGAGGCCGTGACGCCCTTACTGCGGGTGGAGAATCTGGGCGTGGCTATCAACCGGGGCGGGAAAAAACTCAGCGCCCTGGACGGAGTCTCCTTTGAACTCTACCCCGCCGAAATCCTCGGCATCGTGGGGGAGTCCGGCTGCGGAAAGAGCATCACCGCCCTCTCCCTGGCGGGCCTTCTGCCGGGGGCGGCGGAGCTGACCTCGGGCTCGATCCGCTTCGCGGGCCGGGAACTGCGGGGCCTTCCCGAAGGGGAACTCCGCACGATCCGGGGCAGGGAAATTTCCTTTATCTTTCAGGAACCGGCCCTTTCCCTCAACCCCCTGATCAAGGCGGGGGCCCAGATTGCCGAGGCCCTGGAGCTGGAGAAAAAACCTGGGGGAAGGCGGGACAGGGCGGCGATCCGGGAAAGGGCGCTGCGCTTCATGGAGCGGCTGGGCCTCCGGGAGGCGGAACGGATCTACGACAGCTACCCCCACCAGTTGTCCGGGGGTATGTGCCAGCGGGTGATGATAGCCCTGGCCCTGATCCGGGGGCCCCGCCTCCTTATCGCCGACGAGCCCACCACGGCCCTGGACGTAACGATACAGGCCCAGATTCTGGATCTCATGCGGCGGGTCAACCGGGAGTCCGGCACCGGCATACTCTTCATATCCCACGATCTCAAGGTGATCCGAAGCATTTCGAGCAGGGTGCTGGTGATGTATGCGGGAAAGATCGTGGAGTCCGGCCCCGTGGAGGAAGTCTTCGCCCATCCCCGCCACGAATACACCAGGGGCCTGATAGGCTCCATTCCCGGCAGGGAGCGGAAGGGGAAGCCCCTGGTAAACATACCCGGCAAAGTGCCCGGCATAGGGGAGCGCCTTCCGGGCTGCCCCTTCGCGCCCCGCTGCGGCAGGGCTGAGCGGCGTTGTTTTGAGGCCTTTCCCCCGGAAACAATCTTTCCCGGCGCGGAAAATCCGGGCGCGCTTCACCGGGCGCACTGTATTTACCCGGAACCCCGCCCGGCGGAAGGGGAACACTGACATGGCCCTCCTCGAAGTAAGGAACCTTTCCAACCGTTACATCCTGCGCGGGGAAAACGGCCTGGGCAGAAAGACGGTAAAGCCCGTGCTGGACGCGGTGAATCTCGACATAGCGCGGGGGGAGATTTTCGGCCTTGTGGGGGAATCCGGCTGCGGCAAGACCACCCTGGGACGCTGCATCCTGGGTCTCATCGACTACCAGGGGGAGATCACCATAGGCGGCCTCCGGCAGGAAAGCCGGGCCAAGGCCCGGCATCGCAGGGCCATGGCCCGCAAGGTGCAGGCAGTGTTTCAGGACCCGGCGGCGGGCCTCAACCCCGTCAAGAAGGTGGGCTGGCTTCTGGAGGAACCCCTGCGCATACACGGCCTGGGCAGCGCCGGGGAGCGCCGGAGGCGGGCGGAGGAAACCCTGGAGCTCATAGGGCTGGATATTTCCTACCGGGACCGCCGGGTGGACGAACTCTCCTCGGGGCAGAAGCAGCGCGTCTCCATAGGCTGCGCCCTGATGCTCGGGCCGGACCTCATCATCGCCGACGAGCCTGTCAGCGCCCTGGACGTTTCCGTGGGCGCCCAGATACTCAACCTCTTTCTCAACCTCCACGAGCGCCTGGGATGTTCCCTGCTCTTCATCTCCCACAATCTCGACCTGGTGTACTATTTCTGCGACCGTATCGCGGTCATGGAGGGGGGCCGCATCGTGGAGCAGGGCCCGGCGGAACAAATCTACTCCGCGCCGAAACAGCCCTACACACAAAAGCTGCTGGAAGCTTCACGCCTGGGAGGGGGGCCGGCGGAGCGGCAGCGTACATGAGCGCGGCATGGCATGATTATCAGCATTGGAGAAATGCGGACAAAAGCAGGATAAACGCATAGAATTTTTTCTGAATGGAATTTAGACAAAATCAGGGAGAAATTAAGATTTTTAACCACGGACGGCACTTTTCCGCCAGCTTTAAAGGAAAAGTAGACATC